>JACMOE010000272.1 GCA_014378185.1 Gemmatimonadaceae bacterium
AGACCAGCCTCTAACGCCCGTTCGCCGACCCCGAGCCCATGAAGTCGCTCCGGGCGGGCGTGCGCATCTGCACGGGCGACTACAAGGAACCCGCGACGGCCGCGTATCCGGCCAAGTCGGATGTGGACGCCAATTACGTGAAGTCCATGCACGAGCTGATGCTCAAGGGTCACTATCCCGGCATCGCCACGCACGATCCGGCCATCATTGCGGAGGCCAAGCGGTGGGCGAAGGAGCAGGGCATCGCCAGCGACCGCTTCGAGTTCCAGATGTTGTACGGCATCCGGCGCGACCTCCAGGAGTCGCTCGTGAAGGAAGGCTATCGCGTTCGCTGCTACGTGCCCTTCGGCACGCAGTGGTATCCCTACCTCATGCGCCGTCTCGCGGAGCGCCCCGCGAACGTCGCATTCATCACCGGCAGCGTCATCAAGGAGGCGCTGCACGGCAACGCGTAGCGAACGGCCCGTGGCAGGGCAGCACCTTCCCGCTGATCACTCGCGCGGCGATGCCAACACCATCGGCGGCTACGCCGAGGTGCACGGCCGACCGGCTGCCTTCGAGGGCACCGACGGCCTCTCGTACAGCGTCGAGATCGTGACCGCGGCAACCGGGCATGCGCAGCAGCCATGGGGCGCCTATCTGCTGTTCGTGCAGTGGGAGCGCATCGGTGCGGCCTCACCCTCCGGCCACCTCGAATCGGACTTCCTCGCGGAATCCGACACGGAAGACGACGCCCGCACCATCGTGGGCGCACTGTCGCTCGGCCAGGTGCGCGGCGTCCTCCACGCGCGCATCGCCGAGCGCGCCGGTAGTGAGCCGACACGTCGCTGGTTCGACGTCATGCGCGACGAAACCGGCACAGGAAACGACGAATGACCGCGTCCGGTCCGGATCAGGGCGTCGTGCTCAGCGGAACCGGCGGCATCTGGCGCGTGCGCCGCGATGATGGCGTCACCGTCGAGGCGTCACTCCGCGGCCGCGTGAAGAAGAGCAATTCCGGCAAGCGCGCGGATGGCTCGCTCCGTCGCGACACCATCTCCGCGGCGGCGAATACGCTCAAGCTCACCGTCGGCGATCGCGTGCTGCTCGAGCAGGAAGGCGACGACGCATCAGCCATCGCCGAAATCCTCCCACGGCGTTCACAGCTCGCGCGCCGCAATCCCGGCGGCGGTCACGGCGAACGCATCGTGGCCGCCAACGTGGATCAGGTGGTCGTGGTGTTCGCCGCCGCCAATCCGGAGCCGCATCCGCGCATGCTGGACCGCTTCCTCGTCATCGCCGAAGCCAACGAGCTGTCCGCGCGCATCGTCATCAACAAGGTGGAACTCGTCGGTGGCGCGGAGGCAGCGCGCGCACGCTGGATGGACTACGAAAGGGCTGGCTACACCATGCACTACACGAGCGTCAAGGAACGGCGTGGGCTGGAGGCCCTGCACCTCGCCCTCGCCGGCGTGGTGAGCGTCCTCACCGGTCCATCAGGTGTGGGCAAGTCCTCGTTGCTCAATGCCATTTTCCCGGGACTCGACCTGCGGGTCGGCGAGATCAGCGAGTCGGTCAACAAGGGCAGGCACACCACAGTCGGGGGTTTCCTGCACCCGCTGCCGGGCGCCGAGGGCGGATACGTCGCCGACACGCCGGGCCTCCGCGAGGTGGGCATGTGGGCACTGTCGCCGGCGGAGCTGGACCAGTGCTTTCCCGAGCTGCGTCCCTTCCTGGATGGCTGCCGGTTCGCCGACTGCCGACACAGCGTGGAGCCCGGCTGCGCCGTGCGCGAGGCCGTCGCCAATGGCGACGTGAGCAAGGCGCGCTATGAAAGCTTCATCAAGCTCCGCGAGGAACTGGAAGGCGTGAAGCCGAGCAGGTGACCTACCAGCTGCCCCGTTCGCCCGCCACTGCGATCACCTTCGCAATCCGGTCCGCGGCGTGCCGCCAGTTGGCTTGCACCGCATGTTGCGCTCCGTCCGGATCACCCGTATCGATCGCGTCGATCATGGCGTCATGCTCGGCGACGGACGCCTTGATGTCGCTCGTGAGCATGCTGATGTACATGCGGATGTAGCGCTCGGCCTGCGGCTTCACGCTGTCATGCAACGCAATGAGCCGCGGGCCCGCGCACGCTTCCACGATCTGGCGATGCAGTCGCTCATCCGCCTCATAGAGCCGGCCATGATCGATGCTCGCGGCGCGGCCGGTGCGGAAGAATTCCGCGTTCAGCGCCTTCAGCTCCCTGGAGAGTGCGCGACGCTCGGGCACGGGCAGTCCGGCCGCCCACCGCGCACCCAGGCCTTCCAGCTCCCCGACGATGTTGAGCAGCTCGTGCACATCCGCGCGCGTGAGCGGCGCAACCGTGAGCCGTGCCTGCTGCGCGCCTGCCGCGCCCACCACGAAACCCTCCTGCTGCAGTCGCTGGAGCGCTTCGCGCACCGGTGTCCGACTCACACCCAGGCGCGCCGCAACTTCCGTTTCCACCACACGGCTTCCCGGCGCAAGCAGCCCCTGTACGATCAGCTCGCGCAGTCGCTGATACACCTGCTCCGGACGCGAGCCGTGCGGAGCGTCCGACGCCGTCTCTCCACCGCCAGGACGCGCGACGCGCAGTGCCCGCGAAGGGACGGTACGAGAGCTGATGGGAGTGCGGCGGGCGGGCATGATGGGCGGGGTTGGCGGACGTCCGGAAATATACGCCCGGACGGCTGCACTCGCGCAGCCCGGCTTTCCACCGCATGATTCGACATGGCTGACTACAGGCACCTCATCGTGGATACCTCACCGGCGGGCGTTCGCACCATCACGCTCGACCGCCCCGACCGGCTCAATGCGGTGAACGATGCACTCGCATTCTCGGTGGGCGACGCACTGGCCGACGCCGCCTCCGCCGATGCCGTGCGCGTCGTCGTCATCACGGGCGCTGGTCGCGCATTCTGCGCCGGCCTCGATCTCACCGAGCCACCGGAGCTGCCGCACGCCACGCGCGCGGACCGGCTGGATCCATACGCCTGGGTAGGCACATGGGTGCAGCGAGTGGTTGCCTGCGAGAAGCCGGTGACCGCGGCCGTGAACGGCCCAGCCGCCGGCGCGGGTTTCGGACTCGCACTGGCCTGCGACATCAGGCTCGTTGCGCAATCCGCACGGCTCACCGCAGGCTACGTCCGCCGCGGCCTCAGTCCCGACGCCGGCGTGAGTTATTTCCTGCCCCGCCACGTCGGCCTCGCCCGCGCCGCCGACATCCTCCTCACCGGTCGCGACATCGACTCGGCCGAGGCGCTCGCTATCGGCCTCGCTGCCACGATCATTCCCGACGCCGACTTTCCGCACGCCGTCGCAGCCTACGCAGCTCGACTCGCACTCGGTGCTCCCATCGCACAGGCCCTGACCAAGCGAATGCTCGTCCAGACCTTCGACCGGCCGCTCGACGCCGCCCTTCGCGATGAACTCACGCAGATCAAGGTGTGCTTTTCTACCGCGGACGTTGGCGAGGCGATCGACGCATTCCGCGAAAAGCGCACGCCAACGTTCAAGGGGCGCTGACCGAATGTCGTCCTGGGCGCAGCAAAGGACCTGTTTTTCAGCCGGGCAAGGAGCAGGTCGTTCGCCTTGCTCACAGCGACCAGCGTCTACCGCACCACGTCACGGTCCCGCGCAATCGTGATGATGGCCACACCGCTCAGGATCACTCCGGCCGCGAGCACGGTCCGCGCGGTCACCGGCTCACTGGCTAGCGCCCAGCCGAGGAACACCGCAACCACCGGGTTCACGTACGCATACGTCGAGGCCTTCGCCGCGGTGGTGTGCGCCAGGAGGTAGAAATACGCCGTGAAGCCGATGAGCGAGCCGAACGTCACCAAGTAGAGAAAACCAAGCAGGGAGCGCAGAGATGCATGCGCAAGGTCGAGTTGCGACAGCTCGCCGGAGAACGCCGCCGCGAGCAGGAGCACGCCGCCGCCAGCAAGCATTTGCGTCGCGCTGCCATTGAACCCTGAACTCCCCCGCGGCGCGTGTTTCGTGTACAGCGATCCCGCCGCCCAGAACAGCGACGCGAGCAGCAGAACCGCAGCGCCGGTGGCATCCACGCTGCCATGTCCGTGCAGCGAGTCCATACCCACCAACAGGGCGAGTCCGCCAAGGCCCAAGCCGAGCCCGACGAATACCAGTGCGGGCGGGCGGCGACCGGGGGGTCGCAGCCAGTCCAGCAAGACCATCCACACAGGCACCACCGCAACCAGCAGCGCCGTGATGCCGGAAGGCACGCGCTGCTCGGCCCAGACAACACCGCCGTTCCCGCCAACGAGCAAGAGACTTCCACCGATGAGTCCGGTACGCCAGTCGGTCCGGTTTGGCCGCACCGCCCTTCCACTCGCCATCGACCAGGCTAGCAGCAGGGCCCCGGCGATCACAAAACGTGCCCCCGCCATCAGGAGCGGCGGAAGCGTCTCGACCGCAAACCGGATGGCGAGGTACGTCGAGCCCCACACGAGGTACACGGCGGCGAAGGCGGCGATCAGGCGAACACGCATCGCGAAAATTTAGTTGGACGTCGCAGCAGTGCCCCCACTTGTAAGTTCGGTTCGTTTAATGTATTATTGTCATGTAAATTAAAAGAGGGCCACACACAAATGACGACGGCCACACACGCCACGCTCACGCTGCCCGGACCCACGTCCGGCGCCGCTGGCGTGGCGCTCGACGTTTCTGCGTCCACCGGCACGAATCGGGATGCCGAGTTCGAACGGGAAGCACTTCCCTGGCTCGACGATGTCTATCGCTTCGCCCTGACACTCACGCGCGACGAGTCGGACGCCGATGACGTGGTACAGGAGACCTACCTGCGCGCCTACCGCTCCTGGCATACGTTCATCCCGGGTACGGAATGCCGGCGCTGGCTGTTCACCATCTGCCGCAATGTCTTCCTCCGATCGCGCGAGCGGCAGCGTCCAACCGTGGACCTCGAGGACGGCGAGCAGGATGCCTTGGCGGCAGGTTCGGTGTATGCCGCCGCGCGCGAGCGCGGCTACGATGATCTCTACGCCACGCTCGATTTGGCACCTGCCCTGCGCGATGCACTGGACGAACTGGCGGAGCCCTTTCGCTCGGCGGTGATTCTCGTGGATGTCGAGGACATGACGTATGAATCCGCCGCGCAGGTCATGGGCGTCCCGATCGGCACGGTGCGCTCGCGCCTGTTTCGCGGGCGGCGCTTGCTCCAGGAAAAGCTCGTGACGGTGGCCGAGGACCTCGGATTCGCCACGGCCTCGGTTGGTGTGCGTCGATGAGCGCCCCCGCCCGCTCGCAGCTGGAGGGTCTCGGGCTGTCCGCATCCTGTGTGGATGTGCTGCGCCACTTGTGGGACTATCTCGACGACGAGATGACGCCGCGCGGTGCGGAGAGGCTGCGCGCGCACATCGCGAACTGCGGGCAGTGTCGGGGCCTCGAAGGCTACCAGTCGAGCTTTCTCGACACGCTCGCCCAGCTTCGATCGGAGTTCGATGCGCCCACCGAGCTGCGACAGCGCCTGGCGGACAAGCTCAAGGGGCAGGGCTGCGGCTGCTGGGCGAAGGTGCGCGGCGAGTCCTGAGGCGACGCCCGGCCACGCCGGGCGTCGTGCTTTACCCCGGGTAGATCGGCTGCCGAACCAGCTCTCCAGGCGCACCATTCAGCGTCACCGTAGTTTCCACCACGATGTCCGGGCCGAGGGACGCGGCAACGGAGCAGTATTTCTCGAAGGCGAGTTGCAGCGCCCGCTCCACGTGAACGCGCTCGACGTTTGCCCCATCCACGTGATACGTGACGACGATCTCCTCGAACCGGTGCGGCATCTCGGCCCGGCGCGTCCACGTCACGTCCACGGACAATCGCTCCGCTGGCGTTCGCCGCTTCGCGAGGACGTCCACCACGTCGATGGCCGAGCAGGTCGCGAGCGCGCTGAGGAGGGCGTCGGGCGGGGTCTGTCCGGTTGCTCCGGATCCATCGATACGCGCCGTGGCTCCGCCCACGCGGCCCGTGTCAAAGCGATGATCGCCCGCCCACACGGCACGGACGACTTCGGCGGGCGCGCTCATTTCTCGATGGGAGCGCGCACCGCGTTCCCCCATTCCGTCCAGCTGCCATCGTAGTTGCGCACCTTGTCGTAGCCCAGCAGGTAGGTGAGCACGAACCACGTGTGTGAGGAACGCTCGCCAATGCGGCAGTACGCCACCACGTCGTCGCCTTTCGCGAGTCCGGCTTCGCCTTCGTAGATGGCGCGCAGGCTGTCAGCGCTCTTGAAGGTGCCATCGTCATTTGCAGCGCGCGCCCAGGGAACGCTCCGGGCGCCGGGAATATGGCCGCCGCGCATGGCGCCCTCCTGCGGGTAGTCCGGCATGTGCAGCTTCTTCCCCGTGAACTCGTCCGGCGAGCGAACGTCGATCAACTTGCCCTTTGCGTCCACGTGTGAACGGACGTCGGACATGTAGGCGCGAATGGGCGCGTCATTGCGCTCCGGCGCAAC
>JACMOE010000026.1 GCA_014378185.1 Gemmatimonadaceae bacterium
AATTCGTTTCGCGCCCGGGGAGGCTCGGGGCCCACTCGCGGGCGGGGGGGGCGCGTGGCGCTCAACCGTCCTGTGCTGTCGTCCTGACCGAAGGGAAGGACCTGCTCTTCCCGTTGGCGAACAGGCCCTATCGCGTCGCCGCGGCGAGATCGCGCACGGAGTGCGCGAGCATGTGCACCTTGGCGGCATCCGACGATTCCTTCACGTCCGCGTCGATGTCCTTCGCCAGCTTGTTGAGCGCGCTGACCCGCTTGCCGCCCGTGGCCGTTTCCGCCGCGTCGAGCGACTTGCGCAGGCCGGCGATCTCACCGCCCTTCATGCTGTTCGCACGCTCGAGCTGATCCACGTAGGCACGCGAGAGCGAGAACGTGGCCGGCCACACGAACTTCGGCTGGCCCTGCGCGTTGAGATAGTCGAGATGCACCGTCTTCGCCGCGTCGATCTCGTTCTGCGAGATGAACTGGCTGGGCGTGAGCTCGAAGATGTCGAGCCCGCGCGCGATCTCGGAGCTCACCATCACGCCGTTGTACCAGTACACCGACCATGAACCGCCCATGGTGAAGTGCGTGGAGTCCACGGGTCCGCGATCGTGGTACGCAATCTCCTTCGCATGCGCGGGATCGGTCCAGTCGAACACGGATACGCCGCCCTGGTACCACGCCTGCACCATCACGTCGCGGCCGGGAATCGGGATGAGCGATCCATTGTGCGCCACGCAATTCTCGTTGGCCGTCTGGGCCGCGGGCATCTTGTAGTAGCCCTTGAAGTGCATCTTGCCGTTCTCGATGGTGAAGATCGCATCGGCGCCCCACTCCATCGGGTCCGTCGCGCGGCACTTCGGCGCGCCGCCACCGCCCCACTCGTCCGAGAAGAGGATCTTGGTGCCGTCATTGTTGAACGTGGCCGAGTGCCAGTACGAGAAGTTCGTGTCGGCCGCGGCGTCGATGCGCACCGGGTGCGCTGGATCGCGGATGTCGAGCAGCAGGCCGTAGCCGCCGCAGGCACCGCCTGCGTAGCCCGCCGCCGGGAACACGGTGATGTCATGGCACTGGTCCGGCCCAGTGGGCACGCGGGCCGCGCCGGCGGCACCGAACCGCTTCTCGACCATGGCCTGCACACTGCCTCGCAGCGCCATGCTGTCCGCGTGCGTTGCTGCGCCCGTGCCACCACGTGCCATCACGATGCTGTCGAGCATGGGCTTCACGAACTGGTCGGGAAGCATGATATCCTGCCCGCCGAGATTGGCGAAGAACGCACCGCGTGCACGTGCCTCTGCCATCGCCTTCACGTCGTCCGGCGCGCCGCCGTGGCTCTTGACCGCGGCCAGGTTGTCGAAGATGCGCGGCGAGGTCACGATCGCGGCCTGCTCCGGATGCGCGAGCGGCACCTTGATGGCCTCGATGCGGAAGTGCGCGCTACCGGGATCCTTGTCCGGCGATGCGTCCGAGCAGCCGTGCAATTCGGCATCAGGACGGACGGCGGACGAGCCGGACACGTAGATGTACACGTTGTCCTTGTCCTTGGGATCCACCACCACTGTATGCGTGTGCGAGCCGCGGCACGTCTGCACGTTGGCGACGTTGCGCGGATGCTCGATATCGGTGATGTCGAAGATGCGCACGCCCTTGATGCGCGCATCGCTGACGGTCTCCTTCACGCCCTGGTCGCCGCAATCGATGCGACCCGTGTTGCCTTCGGCCGACACGAACAGGAGGTTCTTGTAGACCGAGACGTCGCTCTGCGACGCCGGGCAGTAGTTCGACAGGCGGAGCGACGGCGCGGCGGGATTGGAAATGTCCCAGATCTGGTAGCCGTTGTAGTTGCCCTGGATGACGTAGTTGCCCTTGAACGCCAGATCGGAATTGGTGCTCCCGAGGAACTTGCCGGACGGCGGCGTCTTGGAGACCACGCGCATGTTCCAGGCGGCTTCTTCCGCGTTCATCAGGCCGGCCTTGAGGCCGACGCGCGGATCAGGACGCTGCGCCTGCGCCACGGCGGCTGTGATCAGCCCTGCGACGAGGGAGAACGCAAGCACTCGGGCGGCCGTGTGTCGCGTCGCCGAGCGGGGGACAAGGTGTTCGGATCCCATCATTTGTGACCTCTGGTCGGGCGGGTGGATGTGTCGTGCTGCAGTAATTGTCGTCCTGAGCGTAGCGACGGACCTGCTTGTGACGCGCCGAGAGCAGGTCCTGCGCTGCGCTCGGGACAACCGCTAGTGGCCCTCGAGCTCCATCATGAACAGCATGCGCTGCATGCGGTTGATCTCGGTGGTCTGGTCGACCTGCACGTCGGAGGCAAACTTGAAGGTCAGCTCGTCCTGCGCGGCCCCATAGGTATTGAAGAGATCCGACACCATCGAGACGGCGCCCTTGTGGTGCTGGATCATCCCTGAGAGGAACTGCCGGTCGAACGCCGCGCCTCGCGCCTCGTCCAGGGACTTCATCTGCGCTTCACTCAGCATGCCCGGCATGAGCATGTCGTGCATCATCCCGTTCATCACCATCTTCATGCCGCCTGCCGTTGCCTCGGGCACGGTCTGGTTGCGGTCGCGAAGCCAACGCTGCATCGCGGTGATCTCGTCCTGCTGCGCATTGATGATGCGGTCGCACAGCGTGTGAACGGCGGGGCTGGCCCCGTGTGACGGGGCCATCTTCGCCATCACGATGGCCTGCGCATGGTGGTGGATCATGCCGGACATGAAGCTGACGTCTCCGGCCGTGTACGGGTAGCGGGCACTGTCGGCGCGCGCCTTGGCCACCGCCGCGGCCTGACCCTGCGCCATGGCTGACGCAGTGCCGGGGGTCGTGGCGACACCCTGCGCGGCAGAGGGAAGCGCGGCGGCGAGCAGTAGGACGGTCGCGGCGGCCAAGCGCCTCACGGCCTGCTGGCGAGTGTGCGGATCTGACATGATTTTCACTGTCCTGGCGCCGGCGGAGACGACCGGCCCCTCTGAGGTTCTGATCGAACGACAAATACTATCATGCGGAACGGCTGGCTGGTAAGCGGCGGGGCACGAAGTGGGGCATTCCGGAGCGACGAGGGGCTGGCGCCCGCCGGGGCACGCGCCAAGATTCCCGTCGTCGGCCCGACTCGCCCGGCGCTTCCTCCCACTACGTACGAATGTCCCTGGAGATTCGGCTGCTCGGGCGCGACGATGCCCCGGTGCTCGACCACGTTGCGGCCGGCGTGTTCGACCATCCTGTGGACCCCGTCCGCACTCGTGAGTTCCTCGACGATGCACGCCATCACCTCGCCGTGGCGGTGGAGGACGGCTGCGTGGTCGGGATGGCATCTGCCGTCCACTATGTTCACCCGGACAAGGCGCCGCAGCTCTTCGTCAATGAGGTGGCCGTGGCACCAACGCACCAGAGCCGCGGCATCGCACGGCAGCTGTTCGCCCTCATGCTCGCTCACGGGCGCGCGCTGGGCTGCACCGAGGCGTGGGTAGGAACGGAAGAGACCAACACGCACGCGCGGCGACTGTACGCGGGCGCCGATGGCATGCCGGAGCCGTTCGTGATGTACACGTTCCGTTTCGGGCAGCACGACTAGGAGAAATGCGCCCATGTGCAGGAACATCAGGACGCTCGCCAACTTCGAGCCACCCGCGACGGGCGACGAGATTCGCGCCTCGGCGCTACAGTTCGTCCGCAAGCTGAGCGGCGTTGCGCGCCCGTCGCGCGCCAACGAGGCTGTCTTCAACCGCGCCGTTGATGAAGTGACCGGCGCCGCGATGGGGCTCATCCAGTCACTCGAGACGCAGGCGCCACCGCGCGACAGGACCGAGGAACTGCGCAAGGCGCAGGAGCGCTCGCGGAAACGATTCGCGTGACGGAACCTTCCTCGGAGGCGGGACTGTTCGGTTGGTGGCACGCCGCCCCCACCGCCGCCCGGCGCGCCCTCATCGCCGCCTCGCTGGGCTGGGCGCTCGACGCGTTCGACGTCATGCTCTTCTCGCTCACGCTCGCCTCGGTCATCGCCGACCTCGGGCTCACCAAGACACAGGCCGGTGCGCTGGGCTCCATCACCCTGCTCGGCGGAGCGGTTGGCGGGCTGATCTTCGGTCACGTGGCCGACCGGTTCGGACGGACCCGCGCGCTGATGGCCAGTGTGCTGCTGTACTCGGTGTTCACCGCGGCATGCGGGCTGTCGCAGACGCTGTGGCAATTCGCGATCTTTCGCGCGCTGCTGGGCCTCGGCATGGGAGGCGAGTGGGCGAGCGGCGCTGCCCTCGTGTCGGAAACGTGGCCGGCGCGGCATCGCGGACGCGCGCTTGGCTACATGCAGAGCTCGTGGGCCATCGGCTTCGCCTCGGCAGCCATTGTGGTGGGGTTCGTGCTGCCGCGATACGGGTGGCGCGCCGTGTTCTTCGTCGGCATCCTGCCGGCGTTCTTCACGCTGTGGGTGCGTCGCCACGTCGAGGAGCCGGCGGTCTGGATTGAAAACAAGCGGGTGCGCAGCGAGGGGTTGCTTGCTTCCTCGGGAGTGCCGAGCCGGTTCCGCGACATGTTCCGCGGCCGCATGCTCGGCACCACCGCGATTGTCACGTTCATGAATGCCTGCACGCTCTTTGGCTGGTGGGGCCTGAACGGCTGGGTGCCTGCCTACCTCTCGCTGCCGCAGGCACAGGGCGGCATCGGGCTCACCACCGTCACGATGTCGTGGTTCGTCGTGGCCATGCAGATAGGCATGTGGCTGGGCTATGTGTCGTTCGGCTACATCAGCGACGCCGTGGGCCGCAAGCGCGTGTACGTCACCTATCTCCTGATGGCGAGCATCGTGCTTCCATTGTACGGATCGCTGCGGATGCCGCTGGCCCTGCTGCTGCTGGGGCCCTTCGTGGCGTTCTTCGGCACGGGCTTCTTCAGCGGGTTCGGTGCGGTGACGGCGGAGATCTACCCCACCAGCATTCGCGCCACCGCGCAGGGCTTCACGTACAACATTGGGCGCATCGCCAGCGCGGCCGCACCGTTCACGGTGGGCAAGCTCGCCACGACGAGCGGCTTCGGCGTGGCATTTACCATCACGGGAGTGGCCTACCTGCTGGCCGCCATCGCGTGGCGGTGGATTCCCGACACGCGAGGGAGGGAGCTGGCATGAACAAGCGCGATTTTCTCCGCACGATGGGCGGTGCGTCGCTCGGCCTGCTGCTCGGCGACAGGGTGTGGGCGCAGTATGCGCAGGTGCCACCGTCATCGTTGGCGACCGACGAAGAGTTCTGGACCCTCATCCGCAAGCAGTACAGGCTCACGCCGGACTACATCAACCTGGAGAACGGCTACTTCAGCATGCAGGCGCAGCCCGTGCTGGAGGCGTTCATGGGCCGAGTGCGCGAGGTCAATTACGAGGCGCCGCACTACATGCGCACGCGACAGTTCGACGACAAGCTCGCGGCGCGCGCACAGTTGGCCGCGATGGCGGGTTGTTCGCCCGATGAGCTGATCATCACGCGCAACACCACCGAGTCGCTCGATACGGTGATCGCGGGCCAGGACTGGAAGCCGGGCGACGAGGCCGTGATGGCGGAGCAGGACTACGGCGCGATGCTCGACATGTTCAAGCTCCAGGCGCGGCGACATGGCATCGTCAACCGCGTCGTGTCGCTCCCCATCGACCCGGAATCAGACGACGCGCTCGTGCAGTTGTACGAAAATGCCATAACGCCGAAGACGCGCCTTTTGATGGTATCGCACATGGTGAACATCACGGGCCAGATCCTCCCCGTGCGGAAGATCACGGACATGGCACACCGGCATGGCGTGGCGGTGATGGTGGACGCTGCGCACACGTTCGCGCAGATCGACCATCGCATTCCCGACCTGGGATGCGACAATTACGGTGCGAGCCTGCACAAGTGGCTCGGTACGCCGCTCGGCGCCGGCCTCCTGTACGTGCGTAGGGAGCGGATCCCTGCCCTCTGGCCGGTGTTCGCCGATGCCAGCATGGCCGACACCGATATTCGAAAGCTGAACCACACGGGCACGCACCCGGTGCACACGGACCTCGCCATCGCCAGCGCCATTGCGTTTCACGACAGCATGGGCATCGAGCGCAAGGAGGCGCGGCTTCGGTATCTTCAGCAGTACTGGACGAGCCGTGTGCGCGGAGAGCGGAACGTCCTGCTCAACACACCAGCGTCACCTGCCCGTTCCTGCGCCATCGCCAATGTGGGCATCGCGGGGCTCGCGCCCTCCGCGCTCGCGACCACCCTTCTCCAGAAATACGGGATATGGACCGTGGCCATCGACACCGCCAACGTGCACGGCGTTCGCATCACGCCGCACGTGTATACGCGCACCACCGAGCTGGACACATTCGTCCGTGCGCTTCGCGAGTTGGCGGCCTGAGCGCCGTCGTGCGTCGCGCCGTGATTGCCGCCACGGCTGCACTGTGCCTCACGACGCGAGCGGCGAGCGCGCAGGCGCCGTCCGTCGGCCCCGACACGGCACTGTTGTCGCTCGTGCGGTGGGCGTTTCCCGGCCAGTCGAAGGACATCCCAAGCGCGAAGCCGCCATTCGACTCGGTCACGCTGTTGCACGTGCCGCACAGCGCGCGGACGTTCAGCATGGCCCAGGCCAAGAACGTGAATGCACCGCCAGACTGGTATCCCCGCACGCACCCGACCATGCCGCCGAGTGTCGCGCATGGGGAAAAGGGACGGGTGTGGGCGTGCGGCTACTGCCACCTGCCCGACGGGCAGGGACGCGCCGAGAATGCCGTGCTGGCCGGATTGCCGGCTGCGTACATCGAGCAGCAGGTGGCAGCCATCCGCACCGGTTCGCGCCACAGTGCGATGGCGACATACAGCCCCTCCATTCGTATGCGGGATGCGGCGGACAGCGCGACCGTTCGCGAGGTGCGAGACGCAGCGCGCTATTTCTCGCGCATGCGCGCCAGGCCGCGCTTCGCGGTCGTCGAACGCCGCACCATCCCCGCGACGTATGAAGCGGGCGGCCTGTACTCCGAGCGCGCGGGCGCGGACAGCCAGCCGCTGGGGCAACGCATCATCGAACTCACGGACAATCTCGAGCGGCACGAGTTGCGCGACGCCGCCGGGACGTTCACGGCTTATGTGCCGCCTGGGAGCATTGTCGCCGGCCGGCGCATCGCGCAGGGGAAGTCAACGGATGCCGCCACGTGCGCCACGTGTCACGGTCCGGCCCTCGGCGGCCTCGCACTGGCGCCGCCCATTGCCGGTCGCTCTCCCACGTACCTGTTCCGGCAGCTCATCGGCTTCAAGACCGGAGCGCGGGGCGGGGCCGCCAGCGCGCCGATGCAGAAGGTGGTGGCTGGCTTGAGTGTGGACGACATGATTGCCGTTTCCGCCTACGCCGGTTCGTTACGGCCTTCCCGCTGATCCCTGTACACGACCTGTCTCTTCTGCAACGGCGACCTCGGTAGCAACGAGGTCATCGAGCGCTTCCCCGTCGGTCGGCGACTCGCCTTCGACGAGGACAAGGGGCGGTTGTGGGCCGTGTGCGTGCGCTGTCACAAATGGAATCTCACCCCCATCGAGGAGAGGTGGGAAGCCATCGAGGCGTGCGAGAAGGCTTTTCGTGCGACGCGGTTGCGAACTTCGACGGACCAGATTGGGCTTGCACGCGTGCGCGAAGGGCTTGAGCTCGTGCGCATCGGGGCGCCGTTGCGCCCTGAGATGGCGGCGTGGCGATATGGCGTCCAGTTCGGGCGGCGGCGGGGGAAACAGTGGTACGCGTATGGATCCATCCTCGTGGGCAGCGCTGGCTACCTGGTGGCGGGGCCGTTGCTCGGCCTCGTCAGCAGCGGCGCCTATCCGCTCTGGTCGATCGCCAACAGCGCGTACACCATCTACAACATGCGACGATCGATGGTGCAGGTGCGCGCTGACGACGGAACGCTCCTCGGTATCAGTGCTCTCGGCGTCGCGAAGACCATGATCAGATGGGACGTGCGGTCCCAGGACTGGTTTCTCGACATTCACCATCAGGGCAAGGCAACTACTGCGCGACAAGTGTTCGACGGCTTGTACGAGTTTGACGTTACCACACTCGATGGCGAGTCCGCGCGACGCGCGGCACGACAGATCTTGCCGGTAATTAATCTTTACGGTGCTGATCGGAAGCAAGTTGACCGTGCGGTCGCTTGGCTCGAGAAGAATCGTGATCCCCAAAATCTCTTCGGACGCGCGGCGCGGCATTACGGTGAAGGCAGCCCCGCAGAAGGCGCAGCGATTGGCGCACTGCCTCCTGAATTACGCCTCGCCCTCGAGATGGCAATCAATGAGGACACCGAGCGACGCGCGCTCGAGGGTGAGTTGCATGTGCTTGAAGCGGCGTGGCGCGACGCGGAGGAAATTGCCGGCATCGCCGACAACCTGCTGCTGCCGGCGTCAGTAGAGGCGGATCTGGAACGTCTGAAGCACGATCGTGACGCCGGCGGTCCGGGCTGAGGATGACACGCGAGCACAACTGGGCCGGCAACCTCACCTACGCCGCCGCTGACGTCACGCAGCCCGACTCCGTGTCGCAGCTCCAGGAAATCGTGCAGCGCAGCCATCGCGTCCGCGCGCTCGGCACACGCCACTCGTTCAACGACATCGCTGACACGCCGGGCACGCTGATCTCGCTCGCGCGGCTCGACCATGTCGTGCGCCTGGATGCGACGAGCCGCACAGTGACCATCGAAGGCGGGGTGCGGTATGGCCAACTCGGCGAGTATCTGCACGCGCACGGCTTCGCTCTGCGCAACATGGCATCGCTGCCCCACATTTCCGTGGCCGGCGCGTGCGCGACCGCGACGCATGGCTCGGGCGTGCGCAACGGGAACCTGGCCACCGCCGTGTCAGCGATGGAGGTCGTGACGTCGGACGGCGAGCTCGAAGCCTTGTCACGCGTCACGCACGGAGACGAGTTCGACGGCACGGTGGTGTCGCTCGGCGCGCTCGGCGTGATCACGCAACTCACGCTCGACATCGTGCCCACGTTTCAGCTTCGGCAGGATGTCTACGAGAACCTGTCGCTTGCGTCGGCCGTCTCGCATTTCGACGACATCCAGCAGATGGCGTACAGCGTGAGCCTGTTCACCGACTGGACGAATGACCGGTTCGCGCAGGTGTGGCTCAAGCGCGAGGTGACTGCCGACCCCGAGGCTGACGTTCCACCGGAACTGTTCGGCGCTACGCTGGCGGTGACTGACCTGCATCCGCTGCCAGGCCTGTCGGCGGAGAGTTGCACCGCGCAAATGGGGGTGCCAGGGCCTTGGTGGGAGCGATTGCCGCATTTCCGCATGGAGTTCACGCCGAGTCACGGTGCGGAGCTCCAGTCGGAGTATTTCGTGCCGTATCAGTACGCTGGCAATGCACTTCAGGCGATCCTGCGCATCGGTGGTGACATCTCGCAGGCGCTCCTCGTTTCCGAGGTACGGACCATCGCGGCGGATGCTCTCTGGATGAGTCCGTGCTATCGGACCGCGTGCATCGCCATCCATTTTACCTGGAAGCCCGACTGGACCGCGGTGCGACGATTGTTGCCGCTGATCGAGGCAGCGCTCTCGCCATTCGATCCGCGTCCTCACTGGGGCAAGTTGTTCACGATGCCTGCCGACGAAGTCCGGTCGCGCTACCAGCGGTTGCCCGACTTTCGCCGACTCGTCGAGGACCACGACCCCGTGGGCAAGTTCAGCAACGCGTTCGTGGACCGGTACGTGTTCGGCACCCCCGTGTCGTCCTGAGGCACCGAAGGACCTGCTTGTTCCCCGTGGGACACCACCCGCGTAACTTCCCTCCGTGCCTCGCCTCCGGGGCCCGACCTCCCATCGGAAGACATTCATGGCCAAGATCAAGGTGGTAAATCCGCTCGTCGAGATGGATGGCGACGAGATGACGCGCATCATCTGGAAGTTCATCAAGGACAAGCTCATCCTGCCCTACCTCGACATCACGATCGACTACTACGATCTTGGCATCGAGCACCGCGACGCCACCAACGACCAGGTCACCATCGACTCGGCCAACGCGACGAAGAAGCATGGCGCCGCCGTGAAGTGCGCGACCATCACGCCCGACGAGCAGCGCGTGCAGGAGTTCGGGCTCAAGAAGATGTGGAAGAGCCCCAACGGCACCATCCGCAACATCCTTGGCGGCGTGATCTTCCGCGAGCCGATCATCATGTCCAACATTCCACGCCTGGTGCCGGGCTGGACGAAGCCGATCGTCGTGGGCCGCCACGCGCACGGCGATCAGTACAAGGCCACGGACTTCAAGGTGAAGGGCCCGGGCACGCTGACCATGACCTACACCCCTGACGGCGGCGAGCCGCAGACCTTCGAGGTCGCGAAGTACGGTCCCGACGGCGGCGTCGCGATGGGTATGTACAACTACCACGACTCCATTCGCGACTTCGCCCGCGCCAGCCTCACCTTCGGGCTTCAGCGCAACTTTCCCGTGTATCTGAGCACCAAGAACACCATCCTCAAGGCCTACGACGGCGCC
>JACMOE010000273.1 GCA_014378185.1 Gemmatimonadaceae bacterium
AGGCCGACTGGCCCGATGCGTATCGCGTCAATCGCTTCGTGCGCGGCGTGAGCGATGACGTGGACGCGGAGCAGGCGCTCGCCGGCTTCCAGCGGTTCCCCCAGTGGATGTGGCGCAACGCCGACGTGCTCGACTTCATCGGCTGGCTCCGTGCATACAACGACGGCCGCACCGCCATCGGGACGAAGGTGGGGTTTTACGGCCTGGACCTCTACAGCATGCACGCCTCGATGGCGGCTGTGCTCGAGTACCTCGACAAGGTCGACCCCGATGCCGCTCAGCGGGCACGCGATCGCTACGCCTGCTTCGACCACTTCGGAGAGGATCCCCAGGCCTACGGCTATGCTGCCACGGCCGGCCTCGCCGAATCGTGCGAGCACGAAGTCGTGGCGCAGCTCGCGGAGCTGCGCGGCGCAGCGGCCGACTACATCCGCCGTGACGGGAACTTGCCGGCGGATGCGCTCTTCTTCGCCGAGCAGAACGCGATCCTCGTGCGGAACGCGGAACGGTATTACCGCGCGATGTTCGGCGCGCGCGCTCTCTCGTGGAATGTGCGCGACACACACATGGCCGAGACGCTCGAGTCGCTCACCCGCTTCCTCGCACGCGGCGGAGCGCCTCCCAAGCTGGTCGTCTGGGCCCACAACTCCCACCTCGGCGACGCGCGCGCCACGCAGATGGGGAAGCAGGGAGAGCACAATGTGGGGCAGCTCGTGCGCGCGCGCCACGGCGCCGACGCCGTGCTGGTCGGCTTTACGACGTATACCGGCACCGTGACCGCGGCGAGCGACTGGGGCGGCCATGCCGAGCGGAAGGTCGTCCGGCCGGCCCTCTCCGAGAGCTACGAGGCGCTCTTTCACGATGCTCGCGACGGAAACTTTCTGCTCAACCTCCGGATCGACGGCGAACTTCGTACCGCGCTATCGACGCCAAGACTCGAGCGCGCCATTGGAGTCATCTACCGGCCGGAGACCGAGCGACAGAGCCACTACTTCCTCGCTCAGCTCCCCTCGCAGTTCGACGCGGTACTCCACTACGACGTGACGCGCGCGGTCGAGCCGCTCGAGCGCACTGGCGTCTGGGAGCGCGGAGAAATGCCCGCGACCTATCCGAGTGCGCTGTAGATTGCTCGCATGACAGAGCGACCCATGACCGACTCCCCAGACCAGGCCGTGGCCGCGTTTCCTGTGGGTCGGCGCATGGAGGAGCACGACGTGGGCCGTGGCCGGACGGTGCGCCGGCTGCTCATGTGGGTGAGCGTCGCGCTGGTCATCGCTGCCGCCGTGACCGAGCTGACGCGGCGAATGCCGCCTCAGCGCGTGCCGGCGACTGTCGTCGTGCGGCGGGACGTTGCGCGCACACTCGTGCTCAGCGGGCGTGTGCGCCCGGTAGCGCGCTCGAGGCTCGGTGCGACCACCGGGGGTACGGTCCGCAGTGTACTCGTGCGCGCGGGCGACCATGTGAGCCGCGGTCAGCTGCTGCTCTTGCTCGACGACGCGCCGGCGGCGGCGGTGCTCGCGCAGGCGCGCGCGGCGCTGGTCACCGCGGAGGCGCGCACCCGGTCCACCGCAGACCAGGCCGAGCTCGCGCGCCGGCAGACCAGTCGTGATCTCGAGCGCGCGCGTGTGCTCTTCGCGGCGGGCGCGATCAGCCCGCGCGATCTGGAGGTGGCTGTTCGTGCGGCCGCGGTCGCACGCTCGGAGATGGACGTGGCGCGCGCGCGTGCCACGGTGGGAGCGTCGACGTCGCTCGCGGACGTGGCGCGCGCGCGCGCGGTGGTGGCGGGGGCGGTGGCCCAGCTCGCGCTCGCCCGCGTTACGGCGCCGGCCGCCGCCACGGTGCTGTCACGCGCAGTGGAGCAGGGGGACGTCGTGGTCCCTGGCCGAGTGCTCCTCGACATGGCGCTGGATGGGCCCACAGAGCTGGTCGTTTACCCGCGCGAAGAGAGCCTCGTCGATCTCCGCCCCGGCGCGAGCGCCATCGTCTCGGCCGATGCCTTTCCCGGGAACACCTTCGCCGCTCGGCTGACCTGGGTGGCACCGATGGTGGATCCCGCGCAGGGCACCGTGGAGGTGCGCCTCGCAGTTCCCGCACCGCCGTCCTACCTGCGCGCCGACATGACCGTCTCGATCAACATTGAGGTGGCACGACACGCCCGCGCACTCGTCGTTCCGCTCCACCTTGTGCGCGATGCCGGCTCAGCTGCGCCATGGGTGGCGGTGGCGCGCGACGGCCGCGCGGTGCGGCGTGCGGTGCGCCTCGGGATCAAAGGCGATCATGAGGTGGAGATCGTCAGCGGACTCGCCGAGGGTGAGGGTGTCCTTCCCGCTGACATCATGCCGGGGCGGCGCGTGCGGTTGACCACCCTGTCGCGAGACGCTGTTGCGTCGCCGGCCGAACCGGCGCGGTGAGATGCCGTTCGAACTGATCGTGGCGCTCCGCTACCTGCGCGAAGGACGTACGCAAACCTGGTTGATCCTCACTGGTGTGGGAGTCGGCGTGGGCGTCATCATTTTCCTCTCCGCGCTGATCACGGGGCTTCAGGAGAGCCTGGTCGCGCGGACGCTGGGGACACAAGCACACGTGGTCGTGCGCCCGCGCGAGGAAATGCCGCGCGTGCTGCGCCCCGGGGGCGACGTCGTGTTGGACGCCCGCATCGAGCGTCCCGCGCAGCGCATCCGCTCGATCGTGCAATGGCAGCGCGCGCGCGACGAGATCGCGCGCCTCCCCGGTGTCGTGGAGACGTCGCCCACCATCGCCGGCCCGGCGATGGCCGAACGCGGTGACGGCGGGAGCGCCGTGACGGTGCGTGGCATCGAGCCCGAGACCTATCGACGCATCGTGAACCTCGATGCCTTTCTGCGCGGTGGCCGTCTCGACTTCGATGGCTTCCACGCGGTCATAGGCACCGAGCTCGCGCGCTACCTTGGGCTGTCTGTGGGTGACCGTTTCCGGCTGCGCGCGGGCGGCGATGCCGGCGGCGTCTACACGGTGAGCGGCGTTCTCGATCTCGGCAACAAGGACCTCAACCAGCGCCTGGTGTTCGTGTCCCTCCGCGCGGCGCAGAGCATGTTCCGGCTCGAGGGGGGCGTCTCCACCCTCGAGGTGAAGGGAACGGAAATCTACGGCGCCGAGCCGCTGGCGCGCGAAATATCTCGACGTACCGGGCTCGTGGCCGACAGTTGGATGCGTACGAACGAGCAACTCCTCATCGCCCTCCGCTCCCAGAGCGCGTCGAGTCTCACCATCCAGGCGTTCGTGATCCTGGCCGTCGCGCTCGGAATCGCGAGCGTCCTCGCCGTGTCGGTGACGCAGAAGTCGCGCGAGATCGGCATCCTCCGCGCCGTCGGCACTTCACGAGGGCAGGTGATGCGCATCTTCCTCATCCAGGGCTCTATCCTCGGGCTCCTGGGTTCGGCCGGCGGCATCGCGCTCGGCGCCGCGCTCGCGCTCATCTTCTCTCGCCTTGCGCAGAACCCCGATGGCTCCCCCACCTTCGCGATGGCACTCGGCACGGCGCTCTACCTCCGTTCGGCAGTGCTCGCGCTCGGGGTGGGCGTCGTCGCCGCCATCCTGCCTGCCTGGCGTGCCGCGCGCATGCAGCCGGCGCAAATCATCAGGTACGGCTGACCGGGACACCGATGCCCACCCAGCCCGACACGCTGCTACAGCTCGAGGGAGTGACGAAGGATTACGGCGCGCGCGTGGTGACGCACGTGCTGCGCGGGATCGACATGATGGTGGAACCCGGTGAGTTCCTCGCGCTTACCGGCCCCTCGGGCTCCGGGAAATCGACGTTGCTCAATCTTGTCGGCCTGCTCGACCGCGCGACCGCCGGGCGCATCCGGTTTCTGGGGTCTGACGTCGCGCAGCTCGACGAAGCCGAGACGACGGCGCTGCGCGGGCGCGGGATCGGCTTCGTCTTCCAGTTCCACCACCTGCTCCCCGCCTTCACCGCATTGGAGAACGTGATGCTGCCGCTGCTCGCCGACCGCGGCCGGCGCGATCGAGAGATGCACGAGCGCGCCGCGGCGCTGCTCGAGGAGGTGGGGCTCGGAGCGCGCGCATCATACCGCGCCACGGACCTCTCCGGCGGGGAGCAGCAACGCGTGGCGATCGCCCGAGCGCTCGTGATGCGGCCGCCGCTCGTGCTGGCCGACGAGCCCACGGGTAATCTGGACACCGAATCCGGCGATCAGGTGTTCCGGCTGCTCAGAACGTTCAACGAACGGTACGGTACCGCATTCGTGATCGTCACCCACGACGAGCGACGGGCAGCACACTGTGACCGGATCGTGCACCTCATCGATGGACTCGTGGCGTCGGATTCCGGGCATAAGGTGAGGAGCTGACGCCGTGCGCCTCAAGAAAATCTCGCACCGATCCAGAGCCCGAGTACGGCTGCCGCAGCGAGCACGCCAAACCCCGCGAGAGCGAGCCATCGGAAGCGCCCGGTGCCGATAACCGTAGCGACGGCTGCCTTGAAGACGGTGTTCGTCAGCACGCCGATGGCAATCGCCTTCGCCGCGAGCCCCACGGTCTCCGGCGACGACGCCAGGTGATTCATCGCCACGGTGAGCGCGTCCATGTCGGTGAGACCGAGCACGACCGCTGAGCTGATCACGCCGCGACCACCCCAGTACTGCGCGGCGATGGTGCTCGCCGTCAGCGCAACCTGGAACAGCAATGCCATCTGGATTGCCGAGATGAGCCCCAGCGGGTTGCGCTCCTCGTCGGGCGGAGGCGCAGCGCCAGTGGGCCGGCGCAGCGCTATTGCCACGATGATCGCGCCCGCGACGAGGCCGGGTAGCAGGTACGGAACGAGGGCGCGCCCGACCGGGGGATTGAGCACGAAACTCGTGATCGCAATGCGCGGCAGGAGTACGGTGCACGCCCCGACCACTCCGATCGCGAGCGAGTCGCCGATTCGCGCGTCGACACGACTCGCGCGCGAGAAGTTGAGCGTGACGGCGGTGGAGGAAATCACGCCGCCAATCAGCCCGGTTACTCCGTAGCCTCGTGCCGCGCCCACCACGCGCCGCGCGAGATAGCCCAGAAAGTTGATCCCCGAAAAAATCACGACGATCATCCACAGTCCGCGGGGCCGGATGCCGCCCCATGGTCCAAAAGTGCCCTGCGGAAGGATGGGAAGAATCACGAGCGCCATCGCGGCGAACTGGAGGCCCGCGCGCAGCTCGACTTCGTCCATCTTCGCGAGCATCGAATGGATACGCGTCTTCTCCGCGAGTGCGAGCACGATGACGGCGGCGACGCCGCTGGCCATCGCCATGTATCCGAGCCCCGCCGTGGCCCCGATCGCGAGCACGAGGAGTGCGGCAACCTCCGTCGTTCCATCAATGGAATGGGGTGTTCGCCGTGCCGCGATCGAATAGGCGACAACGGTCAGCGCGCCGCCGGCAAGCAGCAAGGCGACGGAAAGGATCTGCATGCCTTCCAGTGCCCACCAGCCGGCGATACCGCCAAGGAGTCCGAGCAGGAGGAAGGTGCGCACGCCAGCGAAGCGCGCATCGGGCCCGCTCGCGTGACCAGACCACTCGCGCTCGGTGCCGACCGCGAGGCCGGCGAGGGCTGCAACCGCGAGATGTTGCGCGGCGTCCATCAGGGGCGTGCCGACGAGCATACTCCAGTCACTCCGGGGTCAGAACCGTCCGTGCAGCGTGCGCCACGAGCGGTTCGCCATGACGCACTGTCGCTGGGGCAATATCCGCTCCTCACGCCGCTAAGGGCTGGATGCGATCTTGCATGCGAAATCCCTGCGCGCCGGCGCAAGCGATGCCGGTCGCGTCCGCACAGCACTGGGCCACCTCTTGACGCGTCTGCTGGATTGCTCCAACGATGACCTGCGCGTGCGTGGCGCAGCGATCACATACCGGTTTCACGACATCGGATATGCGATCGACCTCGAGCACGTGACGCGGCTGCTCATCAGCGAGGCACCCGCGCGCGCGCGGCCGGAGCGGATCGAGGCGCGAGCCCTGCAAATCGCCAATCCACCGGTAGCCGTCAGCGTCGGGATGCGCGAGATCGATATCGAAGGCGTGATCTCCAACGCCCAGCTGTCCGCCCGCATCTTCGACTTCGGTGTTGTGTCGCTGCGGCTCGAGATTGCCGGAACCGATGCGATGACGTGGAGCGCATTCGTCCACTTCGCGCGCATGCTCGAGGCCTCCAGCGCACTTGACCCGGTGTTCGCACGCGAACTCGAGGCACTCCGCGAGCGGATTGCGCCCGCCGTCGAGCGCGCTGGCGTTGCACCGGTTCATGAGGAGTACACCGTCTACCGCATTGCGGAACTCGGACTGCGGGATGGACGTGAGCTGGACGCGAACGCCGTCCTCAGCAACGAGCGTCTCGCGCGCTTGCTGCTCAATGAGCAGCGTGCGCTCGCCGTCACCGCACTCCGCGAATTGCTGCAGCACCGGTTGTCCTATTACGCCGATGACCTCGTCGTACTCACATGGGAGAACGCACTCGTCCTGGAGCCATCGAGCGACGACCGGGACGTCGAATACATCCTCGAATTCGCCAATGCACAACTGCTCGAGTTGCGCGTCTACGATGCAGTGCTCGACGCGGAGTTGCCGATCATGTACGACCAGGTGTCCGAGGCGCGCCATCGGCGACATCCACTCCCCACCCGACGGTTCCAGGGCGTGCTCTCGCGGCTCCAGACGCGAGTGGCCGACGTCATCGAAATGACCGAGCGCGCCGAGAACGCCCTGAAGGTGACCGACGACGTATACCTCGCACGCGTCTATGGTGCGGCGCTCGAGCTGTTTCGCGCCACCTCGTGGCGCCGCGGTATCGAGCGCAAGCTGGAAATCGTCCGGTCCACGTACGTCATGCTGAACGGCGAGGCGCAGGCAGCTCGATCCGAGTTGCTTGAAATCGCCGTGGTGCTGCTCATCGTGACGGAGTTGGTGCTGGGCATCATTCGTCACTGACATCGTCGCGATCGGCGTCACTCAACGTGCCACGACCAATCACGGTGACGCCAGTCGTCTCACTCCCTCTCCCGACACAACGGTATTTCCATGACGCCGCCAAGCCATACCTCCAGCAGTCGCGAAGTCCATCTGGCGAGCCGGCCGACGGGACGCCCTCAGCCCAGCGACTTCAAGCTCGTGACCGTCACCGTCGATGAGCCGAAGGAAGGCGAAGTGCTCGTCGAGAATCTGTACATGTCAGTGGACCCCTACATGCGCGGTCGCATGTCGGATCGGCCCAGCTACGTGCCGCCGTTCGAGATCGGGAAGCCGCTGGATGGATCGGCGGTGGGACGCGTCCTCGCCTCTCGAAGTGCGGCGTTCTCGGAAGGAGACCACGTCCTCCATCGCTACGGATGGCGCGAGCGCGTCGTGGCACCGGCGACGGCGTTCGAGAAGATCGATCCCACACTTGCGCCGGTCCGCGCCTACCTCGGCGTGCTCGGGATGACGGGCCTCACCGCGTACGTCGGGTTGCTCGACATCGGCGCCCTCAAGGAGGGCGACACTGTTTTCGTATCGGCGGCGGCCGGTGCGGTCGGGTCGGTCGTCTGCCAGATCGCGCGAATCAAGGGATGCACGGTGATTGGCAGCGCAGGATCGGAGAAGAAGGTGGAATGGCTGACCGCGGTGGCGAAGGTCAATGGCGCACTTGACTACAAGAAGACGGATGATCTCGCGGGCACGCTACGCACGCTCGCACCGAAGGGGGTGGACGTCTACTTCGACAACGTCGGTGGCGATCACCTCGAAGCGGCCCTTTCCAACATGAATCGTGGAGGACGGGTCGTGCTCTGCGGCATGATCGGCCAGTACAATGCGAGCGAGCCACCCTGCGCACCGCGCAACCTCGCGCTCGCGATTGGCAAGCGGATTACCCTGCGCGGTTTCATCGCGAGTGATCATGCGGGTCGGCGTGCCGCGTTTCTCGACGAGATGAGCCGTTGGCTGAAGGACGGGAAGATTCAGGCGGAAGAGACCATTTTCCATGGCATCGCCTCCGCACCGCAAGCGTTCATCGCACTATTCGATGGGGAGAACACGGGCAAGATGATCGTCGAGCTTGTCCCTCAGTGAGGCGCCCACCGCCGGCTGGGATCGCGCTCGCGCTCGCAATGGCGTGCGGGACGGAGCGCGCCCCGAAGATGGTCGTCGCCGAAACGACGAAGTCAGCGGCACCAACGGCGGCGCCCACCGCCACCCGCGAACGGCCCATGGCCCTGCGTCGCGAGGGGCAAGATCTCCTGGATAGCGCTCGGGTGGCGCTGACAGGAGGAGATACGGCCCTGGCGGCAACACTGTTGCTGCGGGGCGCATCGTTCCTCGTCAGGCAGGCCCACTCACCGCCGAATCGCGGCACGAATGACCTCCTTGCGGCAGCCCGTGGACTGGACTCGTTGGCGACCGACCTCCGTCAACATCGCATCGTTGACTCCTCGAGCTTCGATCGTCTGTCGGCGCATGCGAATCTCGCCGAGGCCGAACGACATGTGGCGCTCGCCTCCGTGGCATGGTCGACACGGAGCAAGGAATCCGTGAGCGACGAGCTCACCATGGCCGCCGATCACATCCAGCGCGCGGCCGGTGATGCGAGGATCGAGCTCTCTCCCGCCATGCTCGGTATCCTCGCGAACCTGCATGCGATCGTGCGCGACCTCAACACGAAGCCGGCGCCCGATCTGCGCGAGCTGGACGACCCGCTGGCCGGCCTGCATCTCGAGATCCAGTCGATGCACAGGCGGCTGGAGCGCGCACCACCCGCGCGGTCAGGCAACGCCTGACGCCGCGCATGTCCGCGAATGACGAGCCTTCATCCGTGCGCATGTCCTGAAAGGGCACCGGAGCGCTCGCAGACACGGCCGTGCGACCAGGTGTGTCTCGTCACCCGAACGGAGATCGACATGAAGAGCGACAAGCAGCTGCAGATGGACATCATGGAAGAGCTCAAGTGGGAGCCACGCGTGCGTGACGAAGAGATCGCAATCGAGGTGCGAAATGGCGTCGTGACGCTCATGGGCACTGTGCCCGATTACGCGCAGCGGTCGCGCGCCGTGAGGGCGGTGGAACGTGTCGCCGGCGTGCGAGCCGTCGCGCAGGAGCTCACAGTCAAGGTGCCCAACAGCCACATGCGTTCTGATACAGACCTGGCGCATCAGATCGTCAACGCCCTGGCGTGGGATACCGAAGTGCCTTTCCAGACGGTCAAGGCGAAAGTCGATGACGGATGGGTGACGCTCGAGGGCGAGGTCGAATGGCAGTTCCAGCGGAACGCACCTGAGCGCGCCGTCCGCTACCTCTCGGGAGTCAAGGGCGTGTCCAACCTGCTGACGATAAAGGCACACGCGTCCACGTACGACGTCGCGCAACACATCAGCGCGGCGCTGACGAGGAGCGCCGAGGCCGATGCGAAGAAGATCAATGTCACGGCCACCGGCGGCAAGGTGACATTGACGGGGACCGTGCGCTCGTGGCCCGAGCGGGCTGACGCAGAGCGCGCGGCGTGGAGTGCAACGGGTGTCTCGGAAGTGGACGACAGGCTTGCGGTTGTCGGTTGAGCCGCGTGCCGTCAAAACCATTCGCGGCAACTGGTGATGCGATGAGCGCGCCGCCATCGTCGGAGCCGACACCGCCCCGGCACGGAAACCGATACCTGGATCGTGTGACAGCGGGAAAGGGTGGCGCCGACACACACGTCGAGGGGCACTTCATGGCATCCGACACGGTGCGTGACGTGGTCATTGGCATGTCTGACGGCCTCACGGTGCCATTCGCGCTGGCGGCGGGACTGTCGGGTGCGATAGCCGCCTCCCGCCTGATCGTCACGGCGGGGCTGGCCGAAGTCGTAGCAGGCTCCATCGCGATGGGGCTCGGCGGCTACCTCGCCGCGCGTAGCGAGGCAGAGCATTACGCCAGTGAGGTGCGCCGCGAACAACTGGAAATCCAGGCGAAGCCCGAGGCCGAACTCGTGGAGGTACGCCATGTATTCGAGCGCTTCGGTCTCACGCCGGAAGAGAGTGAGCACGTCGCACGCACACTGAGCACCCGCCCAACCGCATGGGTCGAGTTCATGATGCGATTCGAGCTCGGGCTCGAGGAACCGGACCCGCGGCGCGCACTCCGCAGCGCGCTCACGATCGCCTTCTCCTACATAGTCGGCGGCCTCATTCCGCTCGCGCCGTACATGATGACCGCGACCGCTCGGTCCGCCCTGTTACCGTCCGTGGTCATTACGCTGATCGCGCTGCTCGTGTTCGGCGGCGTCAAGGGACACTTCACCGGTACGGTGCCATGGCGAAGCGCGCTTCAGACTGCCGTCATCGGCGGGCTCGCTGCTGCGGCTGCGTTCGGCATTGCGCGCGCCATCACGTGACGAACCAGACGACGGCGGTCCGAGACTCTATTGGGAAGTGTGATTGCGGAACTCGTTCGTGATGGACGCTACTCAGTGCTCATCGTGTCTCGCGCTCAAGACTGATCGTACGTAGATGACGCGCGAGGAAGTCTCCGACGCGCTGCTCATAGCGCGCACCGGCATAGGCGTGCAGGTCCTCATGACGTGCCCCCTCCACGGCCCAGAATGTTTTCGGTTCACGGGCTTGCTCGAACAGTGCCCGCGACTCGTGGAGCGGTGTGTAGGCATCACGGGTCCCGGCGATGACGAAGACCGGCGAGCCAACGCGTCCAATGTGATCAATCGGGCGAAGGGCATGCTCCGCGACGCCGATGTCAGCGCCCACGGCGGACATGAGCGGCGAGGCAATCATTCGAGACAGCACGCCGAGAGGGCCGAGCCACGCGCGGAGGCGACCCTCGAGCGCCTGGCGAATCGTCGGGAAAACGGATTCCAGTACGTAGGCCTCGGCAGGGTGGTCGAGGGAGCCTAGCAATGCCGCGGCGCCACCCAGCGAGACACCGATCATTCCCACTCGCTCGCCCGGGCAGCACGCACGGAGGAAGCCAACGGCGGCGTCGACATCCAGGCTCTCGAGCGCACCGAACGTGACGCGTGTTCCCTCGCTCTCGCCATGGGCCTGAAAATCCGGAAGCAGCACGCTGT
Organism: Gemmatimonadaceae bacterium; assembly: GCA_014378185.1. Classification (GTDB taxonomy): domain Bacteria; phylum Gemmatimonadota; class Gemmatimonadetes; order Gemmatimonadales; family Gemmatimonadaceae; genus AG11. The sequence continues at coordinate 11,065 of JACMOE010000273.1, forward strand.
AGCCACGCGCGGAAAGGAATCGCGCTCGCGCGACCATGGTGCGACGGTCGGCACCCACGCCGTGCAGAAGGAGCACCGCACCACTCCCCGGTCTTCCAGCACGGAACCATGCGCGGATGTTGGCGCCGGAATCGCTGTCGAAGCTCACAGGCCGCACGTCGAGCGACGAAGGGTCAATGTGCACGATCACCCTGCGACGACGCGTGATGGCAGACCGCGACCACGCGGCAACGCCTGCGAGCAAGCCATGCGCGCGGACCCGTGCCACGAAGCCCGCCCATCGTCTCACGTCGGCCACAGGCGATGGCCCGCAAGTATCGGTGGCGGATTCTCGCCATGTATCAATGCCTCGAGCGCAGGGTAGACCACCGCCGGGTTGGCGTGCTCGCGCGCTTCCTCGGCGATATCGTGCGGCAAGGCGAGCGACAGCGGGAACTGATACATCACCACTGCCGCGCCGTGTGCGCTCCAGCAGCGCGCGAGTTCGACAGCGGGCAATGTCTTCACCGTATGATCGTTCGCATTCATCACGAACACCATGTGGCGGGTCAACGGCGATACCCGCGTGGCTGCGCGCCGCACCTGTGTGCCCAATCGGAGAAGCTCGGCGACTGCGCGCGACGACACGCCGAGATCGCGGTCGGGCCTCGTGCGATCAGGTGGTTCCGTGCGGGTGACGTTGGGGATGCGAAGCGCAAAATTCATCAGCGGAACGGCGAGGAAGGATGGAATGCGCCCAATCTCCAGCATCGGCGCAATGATCACCACGCGATGGATATCCGCCCGATACTGGGCAATCCACGCCCCGATCGTTCCTCCCGCACTCACCCCCGCGACGATGACGGAGTGCCCGAGTCCAACCCCCACATCGACGGCGGCGTCGCCGTAATCCCGAAGTTCCTCCGCCGTGAGGCCGGCGAGCGATGCCACGGTGCCATTGAGCTCCGCGTGGTGTGGAAGCCGAGGGATGTAGATATTGTCGCCCGCTGCATACAGGCGCGCGGCAAGGTGCTCGTACTGCCTGGGCGAGTTGGTCAGGCCGTGCAGGAGAATGACGCAGCGATCCGTCCGCGCGCCATGCGTCATGAGCACGGAGCGACCACCAGGAGCGACCACGCGGTCATCTGCAGCCTGTTGACGAGTGGCACGGGCGACGGCGTCGGCGTAGTCTCGCGCCGGTTTGCCGTGCGATATGCACTCCCGGGTGTGGATCGGCATGACGGCGGCGAGCGCAATCAAGGAGAGTCCCACGATGGCAGCTGCGGCGAACCACATCATCCCGAAAATGTACTCGACGCTGACGTGTGGGGTGATGCACTTGATGGGAATGTGTCGGGCTGCGAACCCATCGCAGTGACCGCGCCGTCAGGCAAACGCGGACGGCGCGTCGCGCGGTGCGTCTGTATCATTCTG
>JACMOE010000274.1 GCA_014378185.1 Gemmatimonadaceae bacterium
CGCAGCCGCGCTGCCGGCCCTCATCGCGGTTGCTCTCACTGCGTGCAACAACGCGCAGTACCCGAACTCCGTCTTCCACAACCACACGGACTTCAATCGCGACGTTGGCCACCTCTTCGACATCCTCCTGTGGCTGGGAGGGTTTGTCTTCGTTTTCGTCGAGAGCATTCTCCTCTACACCATCTTCAAGTTTCGCCGGAAGAGCGAGAACGATCGCCCCAAGCACGTGCACGGCAACACGACGCTCGAGATTCTCTGGACGGCCATTCCGGCCGTGATCCTCGCGTTCATCGCCGTGCCCACGGTGAAGACCATCTTCAAGACGCAGGCGGTGGCCTCGTCCGACGCCCTGCAGGTCGAGGTGTGGGGGCACCAGTGGTGGTGGGAGTTCCGTTATCCCCAGTACACCATGGCCGGCAACGGCAAGCTCGACACGCTCACGACCGCCAACGAGCTGTATGTGCCGGTGGGGCGGAAGGTGAACTTCAAGCTCCAGACCATCGACGTGCTGCACTCCTTCTGGATTCCGCAGATGGGCGGCAAGCGCGACCTGATCACGAACCACGTCAACTACCTCTGGTTCACGCCGGACTCCGTGGGCGAAGGCGCCTGGAATGGTTTCTGCGCCGAGTTTTGCGGGTCGTCCCACGCGAACATGCATTTCAAGGTGTTCACCGTCACGCCGTCCAACTTCGACTCGTGGACGAAACACCAGATGTCGCCCGCGGCGTTCGGCGCCGTGGCGATGAAGCCGATGCCGGGTGTTGTTCCCGTGACCGACACCACGAAGCGGCAGGCGCAGACCGCACAGACGCAGCCTGGTCCGGCGCAACTCGCGCAGACCGCGCCAACGAGCGGCGCCGGCGTGATGACGGGCGCAGTGGCAGCACCCGCTGCCGCTTCCATGGCAGGTCACGACATGAGCGCGCCAGCGGCCATGCAGGTGCAGCAGGCGGGCTTCGTGTCGTTCCCGCGTGAGAAGTTGCCGGCGCACGTCATCCCGAAAACACCGCTGCCGGCAGGCCTCGCGTTCAACGAGTCCCTCAAGGGTGATCCGCAGCGCGGCCTCGACTTCATGAACAAGATGGGCGGCGGCTGCATCGGCTGTCACGCCATTGCCGGCAACCCGATGATGATGGCCAGGGTGGGGCCGAACCTCACGCATGTGGGCACGCGCACCACCATCGCCGGGGGCATCTATCCCAACGACACCCAGCACCTCGTGCGGTGGATCAAGAACTCCCGCAAGATGAAGCCGGGTGTCCTGATGCCGACACTCGGCGCCGGCGAGTATGACGGCCTCACGAAGGCATTCATTCCGAAGACTGGACTCAACGACCAGCAGATCGCCGACATCGTCGCGTATCTGCAGTCGCTCAAATAACCGCTGCCCACCGGAGAACGAACGAACATGGCTACCATGGCACCGGCAGCGGCCTTCACGCCGCAGGCCGAAAGCTACGCAGGTGAAAGCGGTCTCTGGGCCTGGCTCACGACCGTCGATCACAAGCGCATCGGCACACTCTACCTCTTCACGTCGCTCTTCTTCTTCATCGTCGGCGGGCTCGAGGCTGGCCTCATCCGCCTCCAGCTCGCGGGCCCCAACAAGCACGTGCTGTCGGCGGAAGCGTACAACCAGATGTTCACGATGCACGGCACCACCATGATCTTCCTCGCGATCATGCCGTTGTCCGCCGCATTCTTCAACTACCTGATCCCGCTCCAGATCGGGGCGCGCGATGTTGCCTTCCCGCGCCTCAACGCCTTCAGCTACTGGGTGTACCTGTTCGGCGCGCTGTTCATGAACTTCTCGTGGGTCATCGGCGCGGCACCCAATGGCGGATGGTTCGGGTACGCACCGCTCACCACCATGGCCTTCTCACCCGGCCTCAACATCGACTTCTGGGTGCTCGGACTCCAGATCCTCGGTGTCAGCTCGCTCGCCGCGGCGTTCAACTTCATCACCACCATCGTCAACATGCGCGCGCCAGGAATGAATCTGATGCGCATGGGCATGTTCACGTGGAACGCGTTCGTCGTGCAGTTCCTGCTGGTGCTGGCCTTCCCCGTCATCACCATCGCGCTGGTGTTCCTCCAGTTCGACCGCTTCTTCGGGACGAACTTCTACACCATCGCCGCCGGCGCCGACCCGCTCCTCTGGCAGCACCTGTTCTGGGTGTTCGGCCATCCCGAAGTGTACATCCTCATCCTGCCCGCGTTCGGGCTCGTCTCCGAGATCATTCCCGCGTTCTCGCGGAAGCCGATCTTCGGATATCCGGTGATGGTGTACGCGACGATGCTCATCGCGTTCCTGGGCTTCGGCGTGTGGGCGCACCACATGTTCGCGGTCGGCATGGGTCCCATCGGCGACACGGTGTTCGGCGTCACCACGCTGCTCATCGCGATTCCCACGGGCGTGAAGATCTTCAACTGGATCTTCACCATGTGGGGCGGCTCCATCCGGTTCACGACGGCGATGAAGTTCGCCATCGGGCTCGTCGGCCTGTTCACCATTGGCGGCATCTCCGGCGTGATGCACGCGTCGCCGCCGGCCGACCTCCAGCAGACGGACACCTACTTCATCGTCGCGCACTTCCACTACGTGTTGTTTGGCGGCTCGATGATGGGCATCTTCGGCGGCATCTACTTCTACTATCCGAAGATGACCGGCCGCCTGCTGAACGAGAAGCTGGGCAGCTGGCACTTCTGGCTCACGTTCATCGGCATGAACCTCACGTTCTTCCCGATGCACTTCTCCGGGTTGCTGGGCATGCCGCGCCGCATCTACACGTACGAGCCCGGCCAGGGTTGGGAGGCATTCAACAAGTTGAGCACATACGGCACGGGCGTCCTGATCCTCGGCACGCTGTTCTTCGTCTACAACTTCTTTGCCAGCTTCAAGCGGGGCGCCATCGCCGGCAATGATCCATGGGGCGCTGGCACGCTGGAGTGGTCGATTTCCTCGCCGCCGCCAGAGTACAACTTTGCGCGCATCCCGCGCGTGACCTCGCGCTACCCCATGTGGGACATGAAGACACCGGCGTTGACGGCGGAGGTCCCGCATACGCAGCGCGGTGACAGCCGCCTCGACGTGGACGTCGCCGGCCAGCACGCGGCAGACGGACACCCCAATCCGGTGGGCAACGAGCCGAAGCAGCTCGAGGAGTCCGGCATGCACATCGAACTCGCCACCGGCGAGTCCGCGAAGGACCTTGGCATCCCCATGCCGAATCCCACGATCAAGCCGCTCATCTGCGCCTTTGGCATGATCATGATGTTCTCCGGCCTCCTGTTCATCCACGAGAACAAGCTGCCGCTCGCGATCGCCGTGATGATGGGCGGCGCGCTCATCATGACCACTTCACTCTACGCGTGGCTGCTGACGCCGCTCGAGGACGCTCACTAGATGGCACACGCCGCCGCCGCCCCCAGTTCGCACGACACCACGCACGGACATCCGCCTACCTCCACGGGACTCGACAACAAGAAGATCGCCATCTGGGCCTTCATCGGCTCCGAGTGCATGCTCTTCGCGTCGCTCATTTCCACGTACCTCATCTACAAGGGGCGCAGCGTCGTCGGGCCGTATCCGCACGAGGCCTGCCTGCCCCCCATCTGCAGCACGCCGCTCAAGGCCATCCTCAACATTCCCGTCACGTCGGCGTCCACGTTCGTGCTGCTGATGTCGTCGCTCGCCATGGTGCTGGCGCTCGCCGCGGTCGAGACCAAGGACCAGCCCAAGCACACCACCGGTGAACGCATCCTGGGCAACTCCAAGCTCTGGCTGTGGATGACCGCGTTGCTCGGCATCACCTTCCTCGGCTTTCAGGCGTTCGAGTTCACGTCTTTCATTCACGAAGGGCTGACCATCCGCACCAACCTGTTCGGCTCCTCGTTCTTCACGCTCACCGGCTTTCACGGCGCACACGTGACCGCCGGCGTGCTGTGGCTGCTCACCCTGCTCGCGATCGACTACCGTCGCGGACTCGGCCCCAAGGATGCCCTCAACGTCGACCTGGCCGCGCTGTACTGGCACTTCGTCGACGTCGTGTGGATCGCGATCTTCACGCTCGTCTACCTCATCAAGTAGGCCGACGACATGTCACACGACTCGTCGCACGACCCGCACCACGCCAACGTCGATCATGCCGCGATGGGGATCGAGAAGGAGCACCCGACCTGGTCCACCTACTGGAAGGTCGCGGTCATCCTCACCCTCATTACCGTCGTCGAGGTCTGGATCTACTACGTTCCCGCCATTCGCGACTCGCGCGCCTTCGTCCCGATGCTGCTCATCATGTCGGCGGTGAAGTTCGTGACCGTGGTGATGTTCTACATGCACCTCCGGTACGACCACAAGCTGTTCCGCGTGCTGTTCACCGGGCCGCTCATCATCGCGATGACCACCATCATCGGCCTGATGTTCCTGTTCGGCAAGCTCACGCTGTTGAAGTGATGCACCCGCCGGTCGCGTTGCTGCTTCATCCGGCCGCGCGCATCGCCCTGTCCGAGTTCACCGTGCACCCCAGCACGGTGATCGGCCTGGTCGGCGTGGGCGCGCTGTACCACTGGCGCGCCCGTCAGGCCACGTCGCCAGGGAGCCCCGGCACCGCGCAGCGCGCCACGTTTTTCGGCGCCCTCGCGCTGATCTTCCTGTCGCTCAACGGGTGGCTGCACGACCTCAGCGACTACTACCTGTTCAGCGCACACATGGTGCAGCACCTGGTGCTGACCCTCGTGGCACCGCCGCTGTTGATCATGGGCACACCGGGCTGGATGCTGCGCCCCGCGTTGCGCTGGCCCATCGTGCGCACGCTCGCGCCCCGCGTGACCACTGCTCCCATGTGCTTTGCCATCTTCACCGTGGTGCTCGCGGCATGGCACCTGCCCCCGGTGTACAACCTCGCGATGGCACATCACAACATCCACATCGTGCAGCACCTGTGCTTCATGGTCGCCGCCACGTTCATGTGGTGGCCGGTGCTCAGCCCGCTGCCGGAGCTGCCACGCGTTTCGTACCCGGCGCAGATGCTGTACCTGTTCCTGCTCAGCATCCCGATGTCGCTCATCGCCATCTGCATCGGCTACTCGGATCACGTGCTGTACCCTGCCTACTCCAGCGCGCCGCGCATCTGGGGCATCACGCCGCTGCAGGATCAGCTCATCGGCGCCCTCATCATGTGGGTGCCCGGTGGCCTGTTCTTCTTCGTCATCATCTCCGTCGTGTTCTTCAAGTGGCAGCAGGTGGACGGCGAGGACAGCACCGCGAGTGCCCAAGTGGGCTGGAGAGTGGCGGCGCGGTAGGCGGAACTCGACCGGACGCTGTACACGGTCTCGCCACGCGGGGCCGTTTTTTTGCTTGTTGGTGCGCTTGTTTGGTGGCACTTGGGTGCGTGCGCAACTGCATCATCCGCGCATGCAAGATTACACCAGGCTGGTGGTCTGGCACCGGGCGCGGGCGCTGACGGTCGCCGTCAATGAGGCGACCCGCAGCCCTCGCGCGGTCGTTGCTCCTGGCCTCCGACCCCAATTGATGCGCGCGGTGATGTCGATCAGCGCCAACGTGGCAGAGGGCGCCGGCCGCTCGTCTCGCACCGACTTCGCGCGCTTTGTCGACATCGCGGCCGCCTCGACCAGCGAAGTCGAGCATCACCTGATCGTCGCACAGGATCTCGGCGTCATCGCGCCTTCCGTACTCGCTCGCCTGCGCGCCGACGTCGTGATCGTGCGCCGCATGCTGTTCGGATTGCGCCGCGCCCTCCTCGCCAGGGAGGCCGAGGAGCAGGCCGCTTCGCGGACTTCCGTCCGCGAGGAATTGGTTGACCCAGAACTGTTTCACTGAGGACAGACGACCCACGACCGCGCTGTTCGCTGTGGAGTTGACCCAGAACTGTTGTACC
>JACMOE010000275.1 GCA_014378185.1 Gemmatimonadaceae bacterium
CCGATGATACGCAGCGCTGCGGGCTTTCTCCTGCGGCATGGTCCCGTGACGGGGCAGGATCGATGGGAGGAGAATGGCGGCTACTCCGTCTTCACGCTGGCGGTAGAAGTCGCTGCGATGCTGGTGGGCGCGGACTTCGCCGATCGTCATGGGGAGCCGGCATGGGGCGCCGTGCTGCGCGAGACGGCAGATGCCTGGAATGCGCGCATCGAGGAGTGGATGTACGTCCGCGATACGGAGCTGTCGCGCAGGGTGGGCGTCGACGGTTATTACGTGAGGGTTGCCCCGGATGATGTCGCCGACGCGGCACCCCGATCCGGGGGCGTCATTACCATCAAGAACCGCGACGGCGACCAGGCATGGGCCCGGTATGCGGAGATCGTCAGTCCCGATGCGCTGGCGCTCGTGCGCTTCGGCCTGCGCGATCCAAATGACCTCCGCATCGTGAATACGGTGAGGGTCATCGATGAAACCCTTCGTACCCACACGGCGACCGGGCCGGCCTGGTACCGGTACAATCGTGACGGCTATGGTGAAAAGGAGGACGGGGCGCCCTTTGATGGAACGGGGGTGGGACGTCCGTGGCCCTTGCTCGCTGGCGAGCGGGCGCATTACGAGCTCGCCGCCGGGCGTCCCGAGGTCGCCACGCAACTGCTGGGCGTGATGCGCGCACAGGCGAGCGATGGCGGGATGCTTCCGGAGCAGGTCTGGGATGGTCCGGACCTGCCGGAATTCGAGCTGGTCAATGGTCGCGCAACTGGTGGCGCCATGCCACTGGTATGGGCGCACGCGGAATACGCGAAGCTCGTTCGTTCGCTGCACGATGGCCGCATCTTCGACATGCCGCAGCAGCCCTACGAGCGGTACGTGCGCGAGCGTGTCGGCTGCGATCTCACACTTTGGGCCGGGCATTGCCGCGCCCCGTCAATGCCGGTGGGCAATCGCCTGCGCATCCAGACGCCGGGAGATGTCACGGTGCGCTGGGTCGGGGGTGGAAGTGCACCCGTCGAGGTGCACGGCCGCGACACGAAGGTGGGGGCGTGGCTCACCGACCTGGATACCGTTCGGCTACCGGTAGGCGCGGTGATCCAGTTTGCGACCCAGTCGGCCGGTGGACAGGATTGGAGCGAGATTCACCAGGTGCATGTAATGAGTTGAGGCGGGCCCAACCCCGCAGAAATCTTTGTGGGACAACCTCTGTTGCAGGAAATGGTCGCGTGGTATCATGACGGGCCCGCGGGGCGGTTCTGTCGTCCCGCGGGCCTGATACGTTTGGCAGGGGAATGGAGCTTTGTTCGCCGCGACGAGGTGGCGTGCATTCATGCGTTCGGGCACTCCGCGCGGACGCCGTACACGCTACAGGGGACCCATTCATGTTTCGTCGCGACATCGCAGTTCGCCGTACCGTGGGATCGCTCGCCGCGCTCTTTGCCGTGGTCGCGTGCTCCGAAACGGCCGTCAATCCCGTTTCTCCCTCGTCCTCGATCGGCGCGCCGGAGGCGCCGGCGCTCAGCGCCAACTCCGACGTGGAGCATGGCCACGTCATGATGACCCGTGGCCAGTTGGAGAACCTGCATGCGGCATCCTCGAAGGCCGGCGGCGGTAGCGGAATTTCCTATCACGGCGGACCCGTGCTGCAGGCAGGCACGAACGTCGCCGCCATTTACTGGGCCGCTTCGCCGATTTATGTGAGTGGCCCGGCCGCCGGAACGTCGGGTGCTGGCTCCACCGACGGTTCGCTCATTGGAACCTTCCTTCGCGGCATTGGTGGGTCGCCGTATTACAACATCAACCACAGCTACAAGGACGGAAGCGGAGCGGCGATCGTGAACTCCGTGTCGTACACGCAGTACTGGGCGAACAACGCGAGCGTTCCCGCCGCCGGAGCGAGCGTATCCGATGCGCAGATGATCAGTATGCTGCAGTCCGGCTTCGACTCCGGCAAGCTCACCTACAACGCCAGCACGGTCTACGCCATCTTCACGGCCGGCACGGTGAACCTGGGCGGCGGCTTCGGCTCGCAGTATTGCGCGTATCACACGCACGCGACCGTCACGGTCGGTGGCGTGGCCAGGATCGCGCTGTATGCCGCGATGCCGTACAACTACGCGTACCCGAGCGCCTGCACCTCTGGCCTCGCAACGGCGAACGGCTCGCTCGACATGGGCGCCGACTACGAAGTCAA
>JACMOE010000276.1 GCA_014378185.1 Gemmatimonadaceae bacterium
TACGTCGATGTGGAAAGGGTTCGCAGCATCGTGGCTGACAGTGCCAACCTTGCACCGGCCCGCCTCGCGGCAGAGCGAGCCATCACGCTCGTGCGCGACACCCTGGGTCTCGTGCCGTTCAACCGGCTGCCACGGTCCAGTCGCGTGGTGAGCCTCACCATCGCGCCGCGCGCCGAGCTGAGCGCGGGCACGGCGTTCAACGGCGAACTGCAGCGCATGTTTCCAGAGCTGCGTACGCAGATCCTCACGCCAGACATCGTCTTCGATGCAACAGCGGGCGCCGCATCCGGTGGCACTGGCACCTACGTGGCCAGCCCCACGCCCCGGTTACTGCCCGCAATCGTGGACAACGCCCTGCATGCCGCGGAGGGGGCGGACATCGTCATTGTGTCTTCGTATTTCGGCGCGAGTTCCAGCACCGCCACGATGACCGCGACGGGTGGCCTGCCAGAACTTATCGAGGGTCTCTCGAAAGCGGGTCGCAAGGTGGTGCTCGTCTCCTTCGCCAATCCTTACCTCGCGTGGGGACTGCCGTTCACACCGGTGTTCGTGGAGGCCTGGAGCGCGTCGCCGCTCTCGCAACGCGCGGCGGCGCGGGCGCTGATGGGACTGGCGCCGATCACGGGCCAGCTTCCTATCACCATTCCGTCCGTCGCGCCGTACGGCGCGGGTTTACGGCGTGACGCGCAACTGAACGCGTCGGCGCCGCTTACGCCGTAACGTTCTTCGCGATGACGCGCCGGACGTGACGACCGTGTCCTTTTACCGCCTGGCATCACGCTCCTGCGACGGTGCTCCGCTCACCAGCCGCAATCGTGCAGGCGCTCGAGTGCGGCAGTTCGCGAATCGGTTATATCGTCCGTTGACGCAGCATTGAAAATCCCGTATATCACCTGACGGCCGCGACGAACGAACAAGAAACTTTGTTACCATGTCGCATCGCGCCATGACTTCGCGCGTGTGATGCCTGGCAGATCGTCGATCGGTGACGACGCCCTGAGACGCTTCGCGTCGCGGCCCCCCCTCCATTGTGCCTTTCTCGTTCGGCAGCCTTGACATTGGTGCCGAATTGGTACTAATTCGCGCTACATGCCAATCCCCCTTTCGTCCCGATGAGTCCAACCGTCCGCCGGACGACGCTCGCCGTGGACGTGGTAGTTCTCTCCCCACGATCTGACACACTCGCGGTGTTGCTCGTGCGTACCGCGGTCGGCGCACGCGAGCGCTGGTCGCTGCCGTGGGATGCGCCGCAGGCCGCCGAAGGTCTCGAAGAAGCGGCTGCTCGCATCACGACTGCGGCACTCGGTGCCGCGCCGGCTTACTTCGAGCAGGTCGGCGCCTTGTGTGATGGACGCCGACACCCCGGCGATGCTGACGTATCCATCGGCATCGCTGTCCTGTCTCCCGCTGGCGATGGAATTCCACTGGAGGACGCGGAGTGGTTTCCGCTTGCTGCCCTCCCAGCACTGGCTCCCCGCCATCGCACCGTCGTTGATCGCGCGGCGGCCGTGGTCCGACAGCGCGTCGATCAGTCGCCCGTCGCGTTTCGCCTGCTCCCTCCGACGTTCACGCTGAGCGACCTGCAGGCCGTCTATCAGCTGTTGCTTGGCCGCCGCCTGCACAAGGCCAGCTTCCGGCGCGCGCTCCAGGCGAGCTACCTGGTGGAGCCCACTGACGAGTGGCGCAGCGAAGGGCGCGGGCGGCCCGCCCAGCTCTTCCGCTACGCGCCAAAGAAGCGCCGAGGTGCCCGCCGAGGCGTCCGATTCGATCTGTTCTCGGATTAGCTACCCGGCTGCCAATACGATCTGCCGACGTGCCCTTGCGTTTTGGCACATTAGTCGCAATATGTTATTTAGGTCCAATCATCGAGGACGGATGCTCGACTACCTGGACGGGCTATGCGCGGCACTGCTGGCACGCAATGGAACGGAGATTCGGCGCCTGCTGCGCCATCCGCTCGCGCGTGCCTTGCCGCGCCGCGTGCGCGAGGAAGGGTACTCCATCGCCCGGTCCGGACCGGACAGCCTGCGCGCACCGGTGCAAACCCTGCACTTCTACCACCAGACCCTGCACCTGCTCGGCGCCCGATCTGTCGCCGCGCGCACGGAAGCACCGGCCGCAGAACGCTCCGGAAA
>JACMOE010000277.1 GCA_014378185.1 Gemmatimonadaceae bacterium
CCAGCAGCATCGCGTCCGTCACCCATAACTCCCATCCGTCCGCTCCCGCACGCACCGCGTGGAGCGACTGCGTGGCGGGATCACGGTCGAGCGCTACTCCGGCCTCCGCGGCAAGCCGTCGCGCCTCATCGTACGAGATCGTCGCCGTTGGTGCATTTGTACGCCACTGGTACCCGTAAAATGGAAGGCCGGCCACCAACCGGTCGGCACCGCTTTCCTGTACGCGCATCGCCAGTGTGCGTCGCAGCCATTGGGGATCGGTGATCGCTCCCGGCGGGGACGTTGCCCAGTGCTGGTCGTACAGCATGATCAGCAGCAGGTCCGCGCTGGATCTGAACAGGCGTGCCGGATAGCCCACCGTGTCGCTGGCGGGAACCGCTACCGCGACCGGACCAACACCCCGGGCGCGCGCCGCACCAGCGATGGTCGCCACCACTGCACGCGTCAATGCCGAATCCGCGCCCGTCATGCCTTCGAAATCGATGACGACGCCACGATACCCGCCCTGTTGCACCCGTTCCGCAATGGCTGTCGCACTCCGCTTGAGCGCCATGGAATCCATGGCGAGCCGGCGGATGAGGCCGGGGTGAAACTGGTCCGTGAGGAACGACGTCACGAGTGCCATGCGGCGCGTTCCGGCCGGTAGTGCGCGGCTCGTCGAATCCGCATAGAGCACCAGTGGCATTCCCGTCATGGTGTCGAGGGCAATCCAGTCGAGCACCACCGCGTCCAGCGCCGCCCCATGCGCACGCGCGCTGGCCGCGCTGCGCGGATCCCATGGCGCGGTGAAGGCCCATCGCTCCTCCGGTGCACGGCTCGCCACCGGAAGTGACGAACAGGCGGCACCGAGCGCGAGGGGCAACATGGTGAGGGTGTACAGCAGGCGTCGCATTGGCTTCTCCATGGCAGCTTCTTGTGGTGATGACGCGTCGCGCACGCGATGCTGGCGTCATCCGAATCATCGAGCGAGCTCGACCAGCCCGCGCTCGCACGGCAATGAGGATGACTGGCTCGCCCCTTGCCCCTGTATCGGACCTCGAAAATCCACCACCAACCTTCGCACGATCCTGTGACTGCCGCACTTCCAGAAACTGTCTCGATGGGCCGCCTGCTGATCGTGTGCGCCGTGCTCCTGACGTCAGCGTGCAAGGGTGACGCCGTTGGCGATACCCCGCGCCGAGCACGGGCGGCCAGCGCACCCGGTGTCACCAGTGCGGAGTCGCCGGGCGACGTCATCATCGCGCCACCAACTGCGGCGTACAAGACCGTTGCCGTGAGCTCGCCAGGCACGGTGTCCGGAACGGTGACGCTCAAGACAGCCCTCCAGCCAAACGCGCCGACGCCGACTGGAAATGCGGCACCACAGTGCGGCGACAGCATTGCAGACGGGTCGATTGTGATGCTGGGCGGCGGCCTTGCCGGCGCCGTGGTCTGGCTCGATGGCGTGCGGACCGGCAAGGCACTCGGCGCGGAGCGGCGGCTGGAACTGGAGAGCGACCGTTGCAGGCTGGTGCCGCGCGTGCAGGCGGCAGCGGTGGAAAGCGCGGTGAACATCGTTGGGCACGACGACCTGCGCCAACATCTGCGGTTCACCGCTGGAGGTGAGACTGCGCCGCGGGCGGCCATCCTCCTTGGTGGCGGAGAACAGGTGATTCCCACGGAATTACCGTTCAAGACGCCTGGGCTGGTGGCGGTGCGTGACGCCGAACATCCATGGACGCGCGCCTACTTGGCGGTGTTCGATCATCCGTATCACGCGGTGACGACTTCGGGTGGTGCGTTCACCATCGATGGCGTGCCACCCGGCAAGTACACGCTGCGGGCGTGGCACGAACGGACGGGCGCTACGGCGCAGGCTGTCGAGATAGCGGCGAATGGATCGGTGAAGGTCGCGGTGGTGCTGGAGGGCAAGTAGCGCAGGCCGGCAGGCCACGCGAGTTCAGTCGCGCAACTCGGCGCGATACAGCTTGCCGTACACCCCTTCGCTCGACACCAGCACGTCGTGCGTCCCTTCCTGCACGATGCGTCCGTGCTCGATCACCAGCACGCGGTCCGCGCGCCGTACCGTGCGCAGCCGGTGCGCGATGATGAGCGTCGTCCGTCCGCGCAACAACTCTTCCATCGCCTCTTCCACCAGCCGTTCGCTCTCGTTGTCCAGGCTCGACGTGGCCTCGTCGAGCAGCACGACGACGGGATCCTTGAGGAACACGCGGGCGAGCGCGATACGCTGGCGCTGGCCGCCGGACAGCTTCACGCCGCGCTCGCCCACGCGCGTGTCCATGCCGTGTGGCAGCCGCTCGATGAACTCGATCGCGTGCGCCGCCGCCGCCGCGGCATGCACGTCGGCCACGCTGGCATCGGGGCGCGAATAGGCGATGTTCTCGCCAACCGTGCCGCTGAACAGCGCCGGCTCCTGCGGCACCAGGCCG
>JACMOE010000278.1 GCA_014378185.1 Gemmatimonadaceae bacterium
GAATGGGAGCCGCCCCACCGGTTGCACCCGACCGGTAAGTGCATCCATTACCGCTGCGTCGCTAGCGCCAAAGTCGGCGATCAATGTCTGCGCAAAGGGAAGAGAGGCCGAGAGGATCGCCGGCCGGTCGAGGTACACCACCACGATCGTGGGCACCCTGGCCCCCGTCGCCTTCACGAGCGCGAGCGCGGAATCGCCCTCCTTGAAGTCGAGGTCGCCTTCATGCTGGGAGCTGCCGAAAAAGAACGTGGGATGGAGCGTCTGATATGGCGCCTTGATGCGGATGACGGCCGCGTCGGCCTCGGCCGCCGAGTCTGCGATGCGGTACCCTCGCGCGCGCACCTCCATCGTGTCCATCCCCTGAACAAAAAGTTTCGCTCCCGCTCCTGGCAGCATCGTGCGGCCGGGCGCGCGCGCCAGGACTACAAGTGCACGCGCCTGCGTGCGGGTGGCCTCACGCTGGTGTGACGCCACCCGGGAGAGTGTGTCAGCGCGTGATGGGTCGACGTACGGATGCTCGAACAGACCCAGGTCGAACTTCACGCGCATGATACGCTGTACAGCTTCATCGAGCCTTGCGATGGTGAGCAAGCCGGCGGCGATCGCGTCCACGAGCGGGGCGCCGTCATCCGCACCGCCGAACTGATCGATACCCGCGTTCATCGCTTTCGCGAATCGTTGTACCGGCGTGAGCGACGTCACGCCCCACGGCGCTCCGATCTGGGCCGGCCCCTGTCGTGGCGTACCCGTCATGCACGCTTCCCCGCAGTCCCTGGTAATCCCCCAGTCCGACAGTACCATGCCGCCGAAGTGGTAGCGCCCGCGCAATTGCTGACTCAGCAACTGGTGATTGAATCCCGCGCCGACGGGCTCGACCGGCGTCCCGTCGATCGACAGCCCGTCGAGGATGGCGTAGGTCGGCATCACCCCGACGACACCCGACGCGAAGGCGCCCAGGAATGGCGTGACATGCGCGGCGAAGTTGCCACCCGGGAAGCGACTGAGCCGCCCGTAATAGTTGTGCCCATCGAAACCGTCGGCCGGTGCCCCGTATCCCACCCAGTGCTTAACGATCGTCGCTACGCCATCTCGCGTGAGATGTGTCGCGCTCCCCTGCATTCCCTGCACGTACGCCGTCACCAGCGCTCCAACACGTTCAGGCTCTTCGCCGAAGGTGCCGGAGATGCGCGCCCAGCGTGGCTCCGTGGCGAGATCAGCCTGTGGCGAGAGCGCCATCTGGATGCCCACCGCACGATACTCCTCGCGGACGATACTCGCGAAGTGTCGAACCAGCTTCGGATCATCCAGCGCGCCGAAGCCCAGCGTCTCCGGCCATCGGGAGAACCCGGACACCTGCACACTCGCGCCGCGGACGGCCTGGAAATGGCTCCGGGGATCCGTACTGATAGTGAGCGGAATGCCCAGCCGGCCGCGTTCCGCGATGGCCTGCAGCCGATTGTTCTCCCTCGCCATGTCGCCGGGCGCGACGGCCAGGCGCGTGAGGAGGCTGTTCACGTTGCGTGCGAGGATCATCGCCGTTGCGGATAGCGTGCCGTAGCCGGGTCCCGATGCCATCGGGCCGCCGACGATGGGAGCGGTGCCGTGCACCGCCGCGCCGGCCTTTTCCTCCATCGTCATGCGGCCGACCAGGTCGGCCGCACGCGCCGCGGATGTCAGGCGCCAATCCTCGTACGGGTCGAGAACGCCATTCCGGTTCAGGTCGCGAAACTGCCTTCCATCGATCGTGAGCGTCGGCGCCGGGGAAGACGGTACCGCGACCTGCGCGGCCAACCGGCCTGCCACGAGCATGATTGCCAGCAGCGTGCACCATGTGGACGACCTTCGCATCAGCATCTCTCCTAGATCGATGAACAGCACAACCGGAAGTACATCACATACTCCTTCACGCATCGATGGAACACAAGCGTGCGACAAATCGCCGCACATTGGCTCGCGCACCACGCAAGCGTCCCGCGCATCTGTCGCGCCGTCACCACGCTGACGCACTGTCGCGGCGCGCCTACTTCGTCGCGCCCATCACCATCGGGGCAGGCGCATCGGACAGGTGCTCCTGGATGATGACCCAGCGTCCCTCTCGCCGCTGGAACACTGCCGTCCACGCGCCCGCGATCACGTGCGGCTCTCCTCGCGGCGTGAGATGCGGTACGCGATAGGTGGTCGTGAGCACGGCGGCATCGGGGGCGAGCACGTCCACGTGCATTGCGCCCCACGTCCATCTGGGATTGCGCATGTTGCGTCCGACATTCTCCCAGAAGGCACGAATGCCCGCCTCCAGTGTATCGCGTGCGGTGGACACCTGCCCGCCGCTGGCCGACACGACGGTGCCGGCGCGGGGATAGAGGCTCATGAGACGAGCCACGGGATCACCTGGCTGTGCGAGATCGTACGCATGCACGAGCAGCCCCTGAAGCGTATCGGCAATGGCCACGCGTTGCGCCGCCGACACGGTCGTGGCCGCAGTCGGCTGGCAGGCGGGCGAGCCGATCAGCCCGAACAAAGCGACGAGAGCGCGTCGTGACGGTACGGTGAGCGTGAAGGTCTGCACTCGATGTGGGGAGGAAGGAACGCGACCGCCAAGCTAGCAGACCGCCCGGATGACGGCCACGCCGGGAACGACGCCCGCTGTAGTCGAGCTCCGCAAACCTCGAACGGTGGCTATTGCGCCACGGCGTTCAAACGTACAAGATATTGTATACACTTTTGGAGATGACCAATGCGTTTCCGGTTCGCCGTCGCTGCACTGTCGCTCACCATCCTCGGTTCTGCATGTAGCAAGGGGCACGAGCAGGCGGCGGGTGTGCCTGATGACCTCAAGCGCGATCTCGCCGCGGCGTCCGTGCCGACCAGCGACCTTGCCACCGCGCCGCAGGGCTACAAGCGCATGCGGTTCGTGTCCGACATCGAGCAGACGCGCGGCACCACCCTCGCCTTGCATCCCGTGCCGTCGAAGCGACATGAGCATATGTTGATCAGCCGGCGCTCCACGTCGGGCACCACCATGGACGTTGCGCCGGACCCGATGGCGTCACTCGCCGCGGCCATGCCGGCCCCCACCGCCACGGCCTCTTCTTCCGCCGCCATCCCGTCGGTTGAAATCTCGGCGCGCCCGGCACCAACCGCGTCCTCGGCACCAGTCGGTGATGCCCAGGACGGCACCGTGGGCGACAGTCACGGCCGAGGCATTGGCAGTGTGCTCGCCGGCATCCTTGGTGGCGTCGTCATCCGCGGTGGCCCGGCAGGATCCGACAAGTGCGACCCGCGCACCGACGCCCGCGCGAATGGCACCATTCGCAATCGCCCTGATTTCGGCTTGCCCGTTCCAACGGGTCGGGTATTCGGCGGCGGTTCCGGCTCGGGTGGCATCGGCCGGTACTAGCCTGACCATCACATTGGCGTAAAGCAGCACGACAAGACGGTCTCCACACGGAGACCGTCTTTTCATTATCGTTCGCTCCGGTTCGCCCACCACGTCCCGCCTCGCATGCCGACTCGCATCACCTGTGCGCTCGCCATCCTCCTGATGGCGTGCCACTCGTCACCCGACGAACCCGAAGCTCCGCTCGTGCCGGAACTCGTGCAGTTCGACGACTCCCTGCCCGGCGCCGCAGACCTTGTCGTGCATCCCGCCACCCTGACGGTGCGGACGTACGATGGCAGCGACGAGATGGTCCATCCGGATGCCCTCGTCTTCCCGACTGCGTGGCATGGATCGCGGTTCTGGTATGTGGCGACGCCGTATCCGCGCGGCAACTCCAGCTTCGAGAATCCGTCCGGCTATTCCGGCTCCAGCAGCGACGACTGGACCGCGTTGCCAGGCGTGGCCAACCCGCTCGCGATGCCCGTGTCAGCCGCGTACCTCTCGGATCCGGATGTGAGCTTCGATCCCGTGCTGGGCGAATTGCGCGTGTATTACAGGCAGACCACTGCCGACAGCGACGAGTTGTTTCTGCTCACCAGTCGCACCGGCTCGGACTGGAGTGTTCCGCAGCTCGTCGCGCACGACGTGAAGTTCGGTCTCATCTCTCCAGCCGTGGTGCGCATGCCGGACGGTGCCTGGCGCATGTGGACCGTGAATGCGAACAATGGTGGCTGCAAGGCCCGCGCGACGGGCATCGCCCTCACCCAACGGCGTTCGCGAAACGGAAGAAAGTGGAGCGACGCGGAGCCAGTCGCGCTCGTGGTTCCGCATCATGTCCCATGGCACTGGGACGTCCAGTACATCAGCGCCCGGAAGGAATACTGGGCACTCGTGGCCGCGTTTCCCGACGGCACCAACTGCAGTCACAGCTCGGTGTTTTTTGCGCACAGTGCAGACGGCACTACGTGGACCACCTCACCAACCCCACTGTTGGAGCCCGGCGCCTTTGCCCCCATGCGCGACCTCGTCTACCGCTCCACGTTTCGCTACTTCGCCGCAAGTGATGTGGTGACCGTGTGGTTTTCCGGGGCGCGAGAAGAGAAGGGCGCGTTTCACTATTCGCTTGCCACAGCGCGGTATCCGCGAGCGGAGCTGATGCGGCGAGTGGAGGCGGCCAACCCGGACGGGCTGGCGCGGAACGTGAGTCCCGTCGACGTTCGCCACCGCGCGGAGACCGACCCCGCGCGGGCGGCATTCATCAACGCGTTTCCTTGAGCCGACAGCTGAGCTTTGCGCGTCAAGCATCGTATGGTCTGGACGCTTAAAAAATCTTTAGCGTGGTGTCCTGCTTGGCACGGCTGCTCGGACTCTTATAGTATGTACGTAACGATCCAACCAATGCGGTCGACCCCTCTGGCCTCTGCTCCGGCGGCGACGACGACGATTGTGGCGGAGGCCCTGTTGTGTTCGGATGCGTTGGAGGAACCGCGATATTCGCGGCCGGCGCTACGGGGGGAGCGGGCATCTACTCAGGTGGCGGAGAATTTGGGTTGTATTTCCGTTACGGCGGAGGGTTTGGCGGAGATGTCGGCGGCAGCTGACACACCGGCACTGGAGTCGCTGTGTCTATGGTCGATTCCAATCAGGGATCTCTCGGTCCTCGCTCCGCTACAGCAGCTCCGCGCGCTCGACCTTCGACAGGTCCTGGCGCTCAGGACCCTCGATGGGATCGAATCGTTACCGTTGGAGCGTCTCGTCCTTTGCTACATCAATCGATTGCAGTCGATTGCGGCACTTCGGTCTCTGCATGGCTTGCAGCGGCTCGACATTGACGGCGCCAGCAAGGCAACAGGCGGTGAAGCGATCCGTGAGCTTACCGCGCTTCAGGTACTCGAGCTCGACAACGCCCCAGCGCTTCCGAGCTTCGACGGATTCGAGTCGCTGACGTCACTCGAGAGTATACGAGTGTTCAACACGCCGATCGGAAATGGATCGTGCTCCGTCGCACCGCTCGCAGGTCTTCCGAAACTCTGGCAGTTGTATCTGTGCGGTCGCCCGAAGTCCCTCGCCAATCTTACGGACTTGGAACGGCTCGGCGACATTACGAGGCTGCGTGCTCTGGCGCTAGATCGCGTTGGCGACGTACCGACACTTGAATGGACACGGGCACTTCAGAAACTCGAGCACTTCGCGCTGACGGGTGCTAATCTGGTTGATCGCGACCTGTCACCGCTCTTCGAGCTGCCTGCACTGTTGCACCTCAGCTTGGGCTTGCGCGGACTGAGAGAAGGCACGCCGCTGGGAAAGACAGCCGAAAAACTTCTCGACATCGTGTATGCCCGTGAACTCGCGGACCGGGCGACGCGGCTGACAAGCCAACAATAGTGGGCGAGCGACGGTGCTGAATCTTTTGCGCCACGGAACATACCTGTTGAATGCAGCGAGACCAGATACGACCGGTTCCACTACGATGCGATGAGGGCGTTCCAGTGCGTCACGCTCTCAAACGGTACGCGGATCGATTACGTAATCGATCCGCTTGGCTCAGCAGCAGCGCTGCCTATCACTTAATCACGCTTGAACGGCAGGCATATGAGATTGGTGATCGGATTGAACGTGACGTTCGCGCAAGATTCCCAAATGAAAATGCCTGCCACCACACGAAGGATTACATGCAATGAGACCCATTGTGGCAATATTACTTGGGACGTTCGCACTTTCTGCCCTTGGGTTCGCGGGAGTGTGGTTTGCGATGCCGGGCACACCATCGCCCCTTTATGTTGAAGGCCGCGTTAGCGACCCCAGTGGACGTGGGGTCAGTGAAGCAAGAATCGACGCTCGGTCGACATCTTTTCCGCCGGGCGTCAGCGCGCCTCACGTGACAACGGACAGTGCGGGCCGCTATGGCATCTCCATCTCGGATGCGCTTTCCGAATCGCAGCTGGTTGTGACGGTCACCACCGCCGACGGACGCGTCGCCGCGCGAAGGTTAGCAAGACCTTCGTTTGGGGTCACGCGTCTGCATCTCGATTTGCAACTGACAGCACGATGAGCTTCGTACGACCAGAACTACGTGGCGTGACCGACCGCGCGATCGGTCGGTCGAGTTTATGCCAATGACTGCGATGCGATCACTCGCGCGAGTGCCTAGTCTGGTTGCCGCGACTGCGTTGTTTGTGGGGCGCGATCGCGTGTTCACGATTGTGGGCGCCGTGAGGACAGATCACAGTGCCAGACTCGGCACTGTGGTGACAATGAATCGCTCCAATTCCGAGGAAATGTTGGTTGAAGTTAATACTACCGATCTTCGATCGGATCGCCGGCGATGGACTACCGCACCCGTCTACCGGCCCAGCGCCCGTGGACGGCATCCAGGCGACACGAGCGGCCCTGGGCGCGCTCAACGGTGCGGCGCTCGCGTCCGACGGCTCGCTGTATATCGTGGACAATGCGCACAGTCTGGTGGGAGGAGCGTTC
The DNA here is from genome assembly GCA_014378185.1 of Gemmatimonadaceae bacterium. Taxonomy (GTDB): domain Bacteria; phylum Gemmatimonadota; class Gemmatimonadetes; order Gemmatimonadales; family Gemmatimonadaceae; genus AG11. The sequence goes on from JACMOE010000278.1 coordinate 6,857, forward strand.
AATTCTGTTGCTCCTGC
>JACMOE010000279.1 GCA_014378185.1 Gemmatimonadaceae bacterium
CGGGGCGCGAATAGGCGATGTTCTCGCCAACCGTGCCGCTGAACAGCGCCGGCTCCTGCGGCACCAGGCCGATGCTGCCGCGCAGGTCGGCGAACGACAGGTCCCGGATGTCCACACCGTCCAGCGTGATGCGCCCACTCGTCACGTCCCAGAAGCGCGGGATGAGCGACGCCACGGTGGTCTTGCCCGCGCCGCTCGGACCCACGAGCGCCACGACCTCGCCCGGCTTGATCGTGAACGACACATCGCTCAGCGCATCCGTGAGCTCGGGCGCGTAACGGAAGCTCACTGCCTCGAGTGATACGGCGCCGCGTACCGGGCGTTGCAGCGGCACGTGCTGCACCGGCTCCGCCACCGTGGGTCGCATGTCGAGCAATTCGAACACGCGTTGCGCCGCGCCGATCGCCTCCTGATAGCTGCCGAACAGCGACGCCAGCGAGCCTACCGCGGCCGCCACCGTGATGGCATAGAGCAGGAATGACACGAGCGCGCCAGGGGTGAGTTGGCCCTCCAGCACCAGGATGCCGCCCTGCCACAGCACCGCCACCACGCCGCCAAACGCCACGAAGCCCACGATGCCGAAGAGCATCGCGCGCATCTTCGCGCGCGACAACGCGGCACGGACCACGTCCGACAGCAGCGTCTGATAGCGACGCGTTTCCTCGGCTTCGCGCACGAAGCTCTGCACCGTGCGGATCTGCGAGAACGACTCGTCGGCCATGCCCATGGCCTCCGCGATGCGGTCCTGCAGCCCCGTGCTCGCGCGGCGGAGACGGCGCCCGAAGAAGAACGCCGTGCTAACAACCAGTGGCACCACCGCCAGCGTGGTGGTGGTGAGGCGTGGATGCGTGAGCGTCAGCAGCGCGATGCCCCCGATGAGGAACAGGGTCTGCCGCGACAGCTCGCTGATCCACGTGCCCATGAGCGTCTGCAGCACGGCAAGATCCGCCGAGAGGCGGCTCGTGAGCTCGCCCGTGCGACGCTCGGTGTAGAAGCCAGGTGACAGTCGAATCAGGTGCGCAAACACATCCTCGCGCAGCTTGGCCACGACGCGCTCAGCAGTGCCCGTGAGCAGGTAGACCTGGATGAAGTTCATCACGCCCTGCAGCGCGAACGCAGCCACGAGGCCCAGCGCAATGCGGTCGAGCAGGCGCCGGTCGTGTTCCTGGAACGCGGCGTCGAGCAGCTTGCGCACCACCTGCGGAAAGGCGAGTCCCACCGCGGCGGCCACGAGGAGGCATAGCCCGCACACCATCAGCCGGCCCGTGTACGGACGCAGGCGGGGCAGCAGCGCGGCGAGTGGCTTCGGCGATTTGGGACGGCCGCCGCGCGGGTCGGCGACGGGTGTGATGTTCGGCGTCGTCACGTCAGCGAGGCCCGCTTCCCTCGCCGCGCAACCAGAGCCGCACGGCATATAACGACTGATTCAACGACCGCCCGATCGCCGCCTGCTTCTCCAGCCATTCCAGCAGGCTGGCCGCGCGTTCGGCGCGATTGCCCGGCGGCGCACCCCAGTCTTCCGCGGACCAGCCACGCACGTGCACGATGCCCGCGTCGTCCGGCACGCCGATGAGCAGCAACGTCTCCGCCGCATCGCCCTTGCGGCCGATGAGGATGGGCAGCTCCCGCGCCACCGAGCTGTCACTCACGATGCCGCCCCACTCATGCCACGGCCCGGTCGACGACCATCGCCGCGAACAGCAGCGCGAGGTACAGCAGCGAATACTTGTACACCGACCACGCCGGCTTCACGAAGTCCGCGGCACGCATCACGCGGATCACGCCGAGCAGCAGCCAGCCGCCAAGGGCCGTCGCCATCACGAAGTACGGCAAGCCCATCGCGCCAAAGGCCACCGGCAGCAGGGTGAGCGGCAACAGGATGAGCGTGTACCAGAGCATGTTCCGCATCGTTTCCCGCTCGCCCCACACCAGCGGCGCCATCGGCACGCCGGCGCGGTTGTAGTCGCCCTGCTTGTTGAGCGCGAGCGCCCAGAAGTGCGGCGGGGTCCAGTAGAAGACGATGAGGAAGAGGTAGATGGCCATCAGGTCGATGCGGCCGGTGACCGCCGCCCACCCCACGAGCGGGGGAAAGGCGCCCGCCGCCCCGCCGATCACGATGTTCTGTGGCGAGTTGCGCTTGAGCCATCGCGTGTAGATGAACACGTACGTGTAGAAACCCGCCAGCGCGAGCGCGGCGGTGAGCACGTTGGCCACGTGGGCGAGCAGGAAGGTGCCCGTCGTGGCGCAGAGGATGCCGAAGGCGAGCACCGCCTCCGCGTGCATGCGACCGCTGGGAATGGGGCGCAGCCGCGTGCGCGCCATCCGGTCGTCGATGTCGCGGTCCATGTACATGTTCACCGCGTTGGCACCGCCCGCCATGAGGTACCCGCCCACGAACACGGCGAGCACCAGCTTCCAGCCCGGCGAGCCGGCCACGTACATCGGAGCAATGGTGGTGACGAGCAGCAACGAGATGATGCGCGGCTTGGTGAGGGCCACGAAGTCGCGCCAGGCACTGGTCCGGGCGGGCGCCTCCACCACCACGTCGCTCAAAAGTCGGCGCCCCGAGCCACGATGACCGCGATGCTGTGCGACATGGTGGACCGACGCGCGAGGATCGGCGCGAGCGGTGACAGCGTCGCAGGCACAAACTGCGGATTGGGCACCATCGGCTGCACGGCCTCCGTTTGCATCTGCTGGACGACGACGTCGGTTGCAGCGCGTGTGGCATCCGCAAGATCCGCGATCGCCTGCTCGACGTCGGCCAATTCGCGCTGCTGCAGTTCACTGACGATCACCGCGGCTGCCGCGCGCTCGGCCACGAGACGC
>JACMOE010000280.1 GCA_014378185.1 Gemmatimonadaceae bacterium
GCGCGCACCAGTGCAAACCCTGCACTTCTACCACCAGACGCTGCACTTGCTCGGCGCCCGATCCGTCGCTTCACGCACGGAAGCACCGGCCGCAGAACGCTCCGGAAACGAGCGCCAGATCGAAATGCCGCTGCGCGCGTCGCGCGGCTGAATCGTCAGTCCGCGCGCAACGTCGCGCCCTGCTTCCGCAACACCCGCCGCGCGATGGCCGCATTGTCGCGCGCGATCCGAAACAGCTCCGCGACTACCACGTTCGCGTCCGCGCCTTCCACTTCCTCGACGATCAGTTCCTCGTCGTTCGGCGCCGGCGGCGCGAAAGAGCGCCGCTCAATTACCACCCGGCCCCTGAGCCCTGGGCCGCCACGTTCGTCGGCTCGCTCACCAGCAATTCCACGCGGACAGAGCCTCCGCCCGGCATGGGCCGACAGTAGAGCGGCTGCGTCGCGGCTGGTTCAACTGCGCCCCACGTGCCGGCGTCCTGCGCCTGACTCGACATCTGTACCTCCCCGCACACTGCGTTTCTGCCCGCGTCGAGGCGCGCTCGCCTCCCCCGCGTCGTCCACGATACGCTCCAACGCCATCATCGCATTCATCAGGGCTCGCTTCCCCGTTCGCACGGCGAGCGCAGTGCCCCACAGGTCCCCCACTCGCGCAACGCGTCGCGGAATGCTCCGCAGCGAATACGTCGCCGTGCGAAGCCGCGACGTGAGCTCCCGCTCCTCGAGCGGTGCAGACACGGGCGCGCCATTCCTCGCGCGCACGCTGTACGCACAGGCCATGCTCTTGCCGCGCGCATTCTGCATGGCGTCCACATAAATCGTTCCCGCCGGACGCGCGCGAAGTGATCGTTCCACCGTTGCCCTCTCCGGGCATTGCGCCGTCACGGCACGCGCAAGGAGCATCGCCAACGCCGCCGACGTGTCGTAGGAGGTCTTCGGCGGCAGAGGAATGACGATGTGCATGCCGCTCGACCCGGACGTCTTTACCGCGGCAGGCAGTGCACATTGGTGCACGATCCCGAGTACGTCACGAGCCAATGCGACTACGACAGGGAAGGGCACGTCATCGCCGGGGTCGAGGTCGATCAGGCACCGGTCGGCGGCATTGACGTCGCCAACCTTCGAGAGCCAGGGGTGAACCTCGATGGCACCGATCTGCACGGTGTAGAGCAGGGTGGTGAGGTCTCCCCCGACGATTCGAGACTTCGGCCCATCATCCTTCGTATCGGACGTCTCCACTCGCACCACATCGGGCACGTGCTCGCCGGCATTCTGCTGAAAGAACATCGGACCGCCCACTCCATCCGGGTAGCGCTTCAGGACGAGCGGGCGATCCTCCATGTGTGGCTGGAGCACTGGCCAGACGGTGGCGTAGTAGCGCATCAGCGCACCCTTGGTGACGCCCTCGTCGAAATAATTCTTGTCGAGACTCGAGACCTTGAGTTCCGTCTCGCGCCCAACCCTCAGGGTGCCATCACCACCAGCCCGCTCAATGGCGCTCAATTGCGCTACCACGTTGGCGACCACCGCCGGCGTGTCGCTCAGAGGCCTACGTCGCGCCACTGCCTGCGCCTCGAGTGGGGCCTGACACACCAACGCGTCGCGGTCGCGCGCGCCAGGAGCAGGTCACTCCGGCTTGGTGACGTCTGCCGCCTGTGGACCCTTCTGCCCCTGCACGATCTCGAACTCCACCTTGTCGCCTTCGGCCAGCGACTTGAAACCATTGCCCTCGATGGCGCTGAAGTGCACGAATACATCCGGGCCGCCTTCACGCGAAATGAAGCCAAAACCCTTCGCGTCATTGAACCACTTCACCGTGCCGTTGATGCGTGCCATGAACCATACCTCGTACCGAGCTGATGTATCTGATCCCGCGTTGGAGAATGCGCCGGTGGCGACCGCCGCTCTCGTCACGTGACCCGTTATGATGCCTCGTAGTGCCGAGGTTCGACGCCCGAGGCGGGACTTACGGGCACAGTCGGGCAAGTTTTGTGCACACGCAAACGCATGTACTTCAGTTTGCTGGCTTGGTTCGAGCAAGCCCGGCCACAAACCTGCCGAAAACGCCACACGGGGCCGATTGCTCGGCCCCGTGTGGCGGGTGATGAAAGTCGACACCGTTGTGATCCCTACGCAGCGCCCGCGATATAGGGTGCAACGCGTCCGCACCCGCGACACTGCAGGGTGACCTGCGAGCGCGGAGGGGGCGGAAAGTCATCTGGTGTGCGTTCGATCTGGCCGGAACACGACGGAC
>JACMOE010000281.1 GCA_014378185.1 Gemmatimonadaceae bacterium
CTTCCTCATGGTGGACGCGGGCTCCGGTCCGGCCAGGATCCTGAAGACCGACATCGCCAGCCGCGTCAACGGCCCATCCGCCATGCCTGCCATGGGGAGCATCCTCACCAGGCGGGAGATTCGGGATGTCGTGGAGTACCTGAGTACGTTGAAGTAGGTAGCGCAAGGAGGCGCGAGAGTGCATACCGCCTGGTCCTCGGCGAAGGGACCTGACCTCGCTACCCACCCAGCACGCGATCCCGTCCGCCCTTCTTGGCCGCCATCAACCGGAGGTCGGCGAGTGCGATGAGCTCATCCACTCCCCTTGCGTCCTCGGGCGCGGCCGCAACGCCGCCGCTGAAGGTGATCGACATCTCGTGCGATACCCCCGGAATGTCGAAGCGCGCCTCGCTAAGGTGCTGTCGCACTCGGTCCAGCTTGAGGCGGGCCTCCGTGCCCGTGGTTTCGGGAAAGATCAGCGCGAATTCCTCGCCACCGTAACGCGCCACGATGTCCGTGCGCCGCATGTCGCTGCGCAGCAGGTGGGCCACCTCGCGCAGCACGGCGTCTCCCGCGTGATGCCCCCACTCGTCGTTCACGGACTTGAAGTGATCCAGGTCGATCACCGCCACAGCGAGGGGACGCGAGTACCGATTGGCCCGCAGCAGTTCCTCGCGCAGCCGTTCGATGAAATACGCGCGGTTGTAGAGTGACGTGAGCACGTCGTGCGTGGACAGCACGCGAAGCCGTTCGTTCCGACTCACGATCGTCATGCTCAGCACTGTCATGCCGAGCAGGAGGATACACCGGCCAATCGTTCCGGACCAGGAGAACATGCCGTAGGGGAACGGCACGAACGCCTCGGAGTTGAGGTCGAAGCGGCGGACCGTGAACAGTACGATCGCGCCGTATTCGGCCGTCGCCGCGAGGCCGGCAATGAGGCAGATGCGCTGGTCGTACCGCAGGCAGGTGGCGCCGAGCGCCAGGAAGTAGATCTCGAACGTGGTGCGGCTGTTCACCGCCATGTGCGGCGGCCCGATCAGCAGGAAGCTCGCGAGCACGCAGGACACGATCGTGACATCGAAGAGCGACGTGGCGAACCCGAACCAGCGTGGCCGCCATCCGCGTGACACCGACGCGAGCACCGCAACGCTCACCAGCAGTGTAAACGCCGCGGCGAACAGGCCCACCCAGTTTTCGCGTTGACCAGGACCCTCCGTCAGCACGGTGAGGGGCACCGCGAGTACGAGCGCGGTGAGGGCCACGCGAGCCCGGGCGCCCACCAGTCCGCCCTCGACACCGGCGTCGGCAAGTTCGGGGTCGCGCGCCGCCAACAGCCGGCGCCAGTAATCGGAAGCCACTGCCAACTGGGAGAAGTGCCTCATCCGCCGGCATCGAGGAAATCTGGGTGAGTCATCGGAGGACATAGTATTGCCAAGGCAGGCACGTAACAAGCTGACGGACGGTGGCGTTCGGCGGCTGTCGGCAGTACTGTGCCCACCAGGCATCGTACCCTTCCTCCACGCAACTCCGTGAGCTCACGTCCCGCGTCGTCCCTCGCACTCGCGTGCGCGATTGTCGTTGCCGGGGTATCGTGCGCGCGATCCGCGCCAACCATCACGTACGTGACCACTCCGTGGATACTTGCATGGAGCGACGAGTTCGATGGGCCCGAGGGTGCGCGCCCAGACAGTCTCGCCTGGACGTACATGGTCGGCGATGGCTGCCGCGAGGGCATCTGCGGATGGGGCAACGAGGAGAAGGAGACATACACGAACGACTCGGCCAACGCCGCGCTCGACGGCCAGGGCCATCTCGCTCTCGTCGCCCGCCGCGCTGGGCCCGGAGTCGCCTGCCGATACGGTCCCTGCCGCTATACGTCGGCGCGGCTCACGACGCAGCGGAAGCGCCTCGCGCAACCAGGGCGGGTCGAGGCGCGCATCCGGATTCCCGAAGGGCAGGGGTTGTGGCCCGCATTCTGGATGCTGGGCGCCAGCGATCCGGACACGCGCTGGCCACAGACCGGTGAACTGGACATAATGGAGAATCACGGCAGCAACGCGCGCGTGACCAGTTCCGCAGTGCACGGGCCCGGGTATTTTGGCCAGACTCCATTTGCGCATGGTGTCCAACTGGTGGACGGGGGCAGTTTTTCCACGGGGTTCCACCTGTTCGCCGTGGAATGGGACCCGCTCAGTGTCCGCTTCTACGTCGACAACAACCTCCACTATTCCGTGGCGCGCCGTGACGTGGAGCGCCGGGGGGCGTGGGTGTTCGACCAGCCGTTCTACA
>JACMOE010000282.1 GCA_014378185.1 Gemmatimonadaceae bacterium
AACCGTGCCTTCGCCGTGGCGGAATAGTCCACCGTGTTGTAGCCCGTGGACACAGACTCCAGTGTCTTTTCGCCACCGGAGCGCGCGCCGAAGAAGTTCACCTCGCCGAACGGCACGCGAGGGAACAGGATCTGATTCGTCGTCTGCCCGATGTCGGCGCCGAACTTCAGCTGGTGGGTGGGCCAGGGGAACGGTTCGTGGCGCAGGTCCACGCCGCCCGTGAAGCGATTCTGCTTGGATCGCGAGTCGATCTGGCCCGCCACGTCGGGGTTCGCGTAGCGGAAGCCCTTGGTGGTGGAGTTGAGCAGCGTCGGCGAGCTCCAGACCATCATGTCCCAGATGCCGAACCCGTCGGCCGCCTGTGCGAAGCGCGTCTCGTTCTGGTTGTAGTTCAGGTACGTGTCGAACTTCCACTTCGGCGCTGGCAGCAGCGAGAGATTGAGGCGCGTCCCGGCGGTATGCTGCCAGTTGTAGTCGACGATGCCGTTGTTGGAGCCGAAGTCACCCGACGCGAAGTAGCGGGCGGCATCCGTGCCTCCGCTGATGCTGGCATTGGCCGAGTTGATCGACCCGTTGGTGAAGATCGACTTGCCCGTCGTTTCCTTGTAGAAGTTGAAGATGTTGAAGCTGTCGACTTGAGCGGTGTTGGGATTGATCCCGTAGGTGTAGCGGAAGCGGCCCGCCGGATCGCGCATGAAGTTGGTGCCGCTGCGGAGCGCGACGTCGAGCTTGGCGGCGCCCGACTTGCCGCGCTTGGTGAGGATCTGGACGACGCCGTTCGACGCCTCCGTCCCGTACAGCGTGGCGGCAGCCGGCCCCTTGATGATCTCGATGGACTCGATGTCCTCGGGATTGAAGTCGTTCAACCTCGATGCCGTGCGACCCTGTCGGATCGCCGGCCCGCCGGCGGCGTTGTTGTCGATGCGCACGCCGTCCACATAGATGATCGGCTGGTTGGTGAGCGACAGGCTCGCCGTGCCACGGATGCGGATCGCGCTCCCGGCGCCGACCATGCCGGCGGCAGGCTGCACGATCACGCCGGCATCACGCTGCCCGAGCAGCTGCTGCACGTTCACCGCCGGCGACGTCTCGGCCACCTTGGCCACATCAATGCGCCCGACCGCGTTGCCGATCTCGCGCACCTGGGTGCCGCCCGCGGTCCCCGTCACGACCACGGCGTCGAGGGAGAGCACGCTCGCCGAGAGCGCGAAGTCGACTGTCGCCGCTTTTCCATCCTCGACCATGACGGCCTTGTCCGTGCCGGTATACCCGATCATCCGCACGCGCACCCGTACCGACCCGGCGGGTACGTTGACCAGGCGGAAGCGGCCCTGCGCGTCGGTCACCATGCCGATCGTCGTACCGACGACGTTCACCTGCACGCTCGAGAGCGGCTGGCCGGTCCGCTGATCAGTGACGGTGCCGACGATGGATCCGGCGAAGACGGGTGAATGCGCGGCGGACCTGACAGCTGTCGCCGGGGCGGCGTGTACCACCGGCGGTGCTCCGAGCCAGGTTGCCGCAGCGGCGAGCGAGATCGCGACTCGGCGTGCGCGTACATGCATCATCTCAGAAACTCCCGTGGTGAGGTTGGTCTACAGGCGAGCAGGGGTGGCGTGTGCAGCGGGGGGAGGCGGATCATGTTCGCTGCGACGGCGCGGGTGGGGGTCGAGCGGTGCCGAACGGAACATCGAGACGTGACGCGCACTCCGCCAGACGCACGTGCGCATCGTGCGCGTCGAGGTGGGCCGCAGATTCGATCTCTGGCGCTTCTACGCCGAATGATGCAGAATCGCTGCGCTGCCCGCACCTTCGTCCGTACGACGCGCTGACCACTCCCGTTCACGCAATTGCATACATGACTGCCTCTCCCCTCGTCACGCTGGTCGCGCGGTGTGCCGCCGCACTCATGGTCGCCAGCGGCTGCGTTGCCGTTACCGCAGCAGCGGCCCATGCGCAGTCCGTCACGACCGCACGATCCGACACGATCAGCATTGCTGGCCTGCAGCAACCGGTGGAGATCCTTCGAGACCGATGGGGAGTGTCGCACATCTATGCGAAGACCGAGCACGACCTGTTCTTCGCGCAAGGATACACGGCGGCGCGCGACCGCGCGTTCCAGTTCGAGATGTGGCGACGCCAGGCAACAGGCACGATGGCGGAAATCGCCGGCCGTCGCGAGCTGAAACGCGACCAGGGCGCGCGGCTGTTCAAGTTCCGCGGCAGCATGGCGACGGAGATGGCACACTATCATCCCCACGGCGCCTCGATCATCGGCGCGTTCGTGGACGGCGTGAATGCCGCGGTGGACGAGGCGGTGAAGAATCCCGCGCTCATCCCGGCGGAGCTGCGCATGCTGGGTCTCACGCCAGGTCGCTGGACCCCCGAGGTCGTGATCTCGCGTCATCAGGGACTGCTCGGCAACATCGGGGAGGAGCTGGCGCACGGGCGATTCGTCGCCACACACGGTGCGGCGCTCCTGCAGAAGATCCAGTGGTTCCATCCCGGACCCGTCGCGCCCGTCCTGGCGCTCGATCCGACGATCGATGGCCGCGCGCTGGACGCGCCGATTCTCGAGCTGTACGACGCGTTTCGTGCGCCCGTGCGCTTCCAGCCGTCCGACCTGCGCACGGCGTTCCGCAACGACACCGCCTCGGCACGGCGGCTCGCGACGATCGACTCCGCCGCGACGGCGGCGCTGGCGTGGAACGAACGACGCGACATCGGCAGCAACAACTGGGTCGTCGCCGGCAGCCGGACGCTGAGTGGGCGGGCGCTGATGGCCAATGATCCACATCGCGCCCAGGCCGCGCCGGGCCTGCGGTACTTCGTCCATCTCGTGGCGCCGGGCTGGAACGTGATCGGTGGCGGCGAGCCCGTGATCCCCGGTGTCTCGATCGGGCACAACGAGCACGGCGCATGGGGGCTCACCGTCTTCGGAACCGACGGAGAGGACCTCTACGTCTACAAGACAAATCCGGCGAATGCCGGCCAGTACCAGTATCGCGGCGCGTGGGAGCCGATGCGGATCGTGCGCGAGACAGTGCCCGTGAAGGGCGAGGCCGCGTCGGTCGTGACCCTCAAGTACACGCGACACGGGCCCGTCGTCTACGAGGACACGGTGCGACACATCGCGTACGCGGTGCGCGCGGCGTGGATGGAGCCTGGCGGGGCGCCGTACATGGCCTCGCTGCGCATGGATCAGGCGCAGACGTGGGAGCAGTTCCGCGACGCGTGCTCCTACAGCAACATCCCGGGCGAGAACATGGTGTGGGCCGACGTGGCGGGCAACATTGGCTGGCAGGCGGTGGGCATCGCCCCCATTCGCCCTCGTTCGAGCGGACTCGTTCCCGTGCCCGGTGACGGTCGGTTCGACTGGGCAGGCTATCTGCCGATCAAGCAGAAGCCGCACGCGTACAATCCGCCCGACGGCTACATCGCGACGGCCAACAACAACCTCACGCCAGAGAACTACCCGTATCGCGACGCCATCGGATGGTCGTGGGCCGACCCGTACCGCTTCGCCCGCATCGCCGAAGTGCTCGGCGCCGGACGCCGAGTGTCGATGATGGACATGATGCGATTGCAGAACGATTACACCTCGATCCCTGCCCGGTCTTTGGTTCCCCTGCTCGCCGATCTTCCCGCCGCGGATGCGGTCACGGAGCAGGCGCGGCTGACGCTGCTGGGCTGGGACCGCGTGCTCGACAAGGGATCCACTGCCGCTGGGGTGTACGAGGCCTGGTATCGCCAACTCACCACGATGGTGACGGAAGTGATGGTCCCTGCGCCGGCGCGATCGATGGCGCGCGGGTTGAGCACGAAGCGCGTCATCGAGTGGCTGACGGCGCCAGGGGGCGAGTTCGGCACCAACCCCACCGCCAGTCGTGATTCGCTGCTGCTGCGCGCACTGCGCGGAGCCGTGGACGATCTCACCCAGCGATACGGCGCCGACGTGACGGGCTGGTCGTGGGGACGCTATCACAAGGTGCTGCTGCAGCATCCGATGAGTGCGGCACTCGATCCCGCGATGCGGGCGCGCTTCGAGGTAGGACCCTGGCCGCGTGGTGGAGACGGCAACACGCCGGGCGCCACGGGTGGAGGAGAGTTCCAGACGTCGGGCGCCTCGTTCCGGTACGTGGTGGAGGCGGGTGACTGGGACGCGTCGGTAGGCACCAACACGCCCGGCCAGTCCGGCGATGTGGAGAGCCCGCACTACCGCGACCTGTTCGAGCTGTGGAAGAACGATCGCTACTTCCCCGTGAAGTATTCGCGCGGCGCCGTGGAAAGCGTCACGGAAGCCCGGATGCTGCTCGCTCCCCGACGATAGGACAGTCACGCATGCGTCGCATCCATCACAACCTGACCTTCCAGGTCCTCGTTGCCATCTCGCTGGGCATCGCGCTGGGACTGGTGGCGCCGGAGGCGGGGAAGGCCATGAAGCCGCTGGGCGACATCTTCATCAATCTGGTGAAGATGATCATCACGCCGGTGATCTTTCTCACGATCGTGCTCGGGATCGCCAACATGAGCGATCTGAAGAAGGTGGGCCGCGTGGGGGGCAAGGCGCTGCTCTACTTCGAGATCGTCACCACCTTCGCCCTCGCCATCGGCCTCATCGTGGTGAACGTGACGAAGCCGGGCGTGGGGCTGGACGTGAGTGCGCTCAGCAAGGGCGACGTGAGCAAGTTCACGGAGGCGAGCAAGGCGCTCACCTTCGTGGACTTCATCACCCACATCGTGCCGTCCAGCGTGGTGGGCGCCTTCGCCAATGGGGACGTGCTGCAGGTGGTGTTCTTCGCGGTGCTGTTCGGCATTGCGCTGGCGTTCGTGGGGGAGACGGGCCGGCCGCTGACGGAGCTGCTCGAGCGCTTGTCGCAGGTGTTTTTCCGCATCGTGGCCATCGTGATGAAGGTGGCCCCGACCGGCGCGTTCTGTGCGATGGCGTTCTCCATCGGCACCTTCGGTCTCAAGAGCCTGCTGCCGCTTGGCCGCCTGATGCTCGACGTGTACGTGACGATGTTCCTCTTCATCTTCGTCGTGCTCAACCTG
>JACMOE010000283.1 GCA_014378185.1 Gemmatimonadaceae bacterium
CTGGCGGCGTTACACTGGCGACAGGCCGGTGGTCACGTGATTTTACCGGTCGTCCCGAGCGAAGCGAAGGACCTGCTCTTCGCAGGAGCAACAGCAGGTCCTTCGCATTGCTCAGGACGACAATTCGCCACTCTCCCTACCTGAACGATACATGCCGCCAGCAGCCACCAAGCTCAGGAAAGCGTACGTCAACGTGGACCATCCTGCCGTGCTCCTGCGCTTCGAGGATGGGCACGAGATCCGTGTGGCGCAGGGCAAGGTGAAGACATTCGATGCCTACGTCGGCGAGGTGATCCGCGTGATCGCGCTCTACGATCCCACGTCCCGCGATCGCGACCTGCTGGAATCCGTTCGCGCGGAAGACCTGCCCGACGCCGAGCCGCACGAGTCGCGATGAAGTCGCCAAGCGTGCGCGCGCTGACGTTCCTGATACTCATCGTGCCGGTCTTCGCGCGGGCGCAGGCAGCGAAGCCGGCCATGCCTCCGGGCGCGTTTCAGCGCGCGGACACGGCATCGCTGCATCGCACACTCGATTCCCTCGCCGCCGCGCATCATGGAATTGTCGGCTACACGGTCCACAACCTGGATACCGGCGAGCGGCTCGAGCGCCGCGGCGACGAGACGTTTCCCACGGCCAGCCTGATCAAGGTGCCGGTGCTGGTCACCGTGTACGACCTGGTGGAGAAGGGAACGCTCGGCCTCGATGACCCGCTCACCGTGCTCCGTATCGACAGGGTGGGTGGTGCGGGCCTGTTGCAGTTCATGCACGACAACGCGACGATCACGGTGCACGACGCCGCGTGGTTGATGACGACCATCAGCGACAACACGGCCACGAACCTGCTGCTGGACCGCATCATCATCCGCCGGGTGTGGGACAAGATGGAGGCGCTGGGCCTCATGCACACGAAGGTGCATTCCAAGAGCTTCCTGCGCAGCGCGAGCGTGGCCATGGACAGCTCGGTGAAGTACGGGCTGGGCGTCACCACGCCCAACGAGATGGCGCGACTGTTCGCACTGCTGGCCGACGGAAAGGCCGTGAGCCCCCGCGCGGACAGTGCCATGCTCGACATCCTGGCCCACAACGAGGACGCGGGAAAGCTGCAGCGATACGTGGATGGCCTGGACGTGCCGCACAAGACGGGCGACACCGACCAGGTGCGCACGGAGTGCGGCCTGTTTCCCCTCCAGTCGCGCATCACGTACTGCGTGCTGACCAAGGAGAACAGGGACCAGCGGTACATGATCGACAACGAGGCACATGTGATGATGGCGCACATGGGCGAGGCTCTGGTGCGCGCCTGGCCACGTCGACCCGTTCCGCGGACGGCACCCTGACTGCCGCCGACCTGCCGGCCACGCGCAGCGACAGGAATGTCGTGCGCGTGTTGCCGGCGGTAGCAGCCGCGCTTGCGGCGGGCGCGCCCGTGGTGGCGCTCGAGAGTTCGGTGCTCGCCCAGGGTTTGCCCATTCCGTCCAATCGTGCGGCGGCCGAGGGGATGAGTCGGGCCGTGGCGCGCGCCGGTGCGATGGCGGCAATCACTGCCGTCGTTCACGGCCGGGCGGCATTGGGGCTCGAGCCGGCAGAGCTGGAGCGATTCCTTGCCCGTGATGGTGTCCGCAAGGTGTCGTCGCGCGACCTGGGAGTCGCGATGGCGCAGGGGGCAGACGGAGCCACCACGGTTGCCGCGTCGCTGTGCATTGCGCGCGCGGCGGGGGTGACCGTGTTTTCCACTGGTGGCATTGGCGGCGTGCATCGCGGAGCGCCCTTCGACGAATCCGCGGATCTCGTCGAACTTGCGCGCACGCCAATCGTGGTCGTGTGCGCGGGCGCAAAGTCCATCCTCGACCTCGCGGCCACGCTGGAGCGGCTGGAGACACTCGGTGTCGCGGTCGTCGGTTATGGAACCGACGAGCTTCCCGGATTCTTTACCCGAAGTACCGGCCTGAAACTGACCGCGCGCGCTGATTCGCCTGAGGAGGTTGCGGCCATGCATCGTGCGTCGCGGTCGCTGGGCCGGTATCAGGCCACGCTGGTGGTGCAGCCGTTGCCCGCGGCGGTTGCCCTGCCGCAGGACGAGGTGGACGACGCGGTGCACCAGGCGATCGAGGACGCCAGGCGCGCAGGGGTGACAGGCGCCGCCACCACGCCCTTTTTGCTGGGTGCGGTACTGCGCGCTACCGAGGGGCGATCGTTATTGGCCAACCTGGGATTACTGGAGGAGAATGCCTTTCTCGCGGGGCAGATTGCCGTGGCGCTGGGCCGCTAGCAGCGGGTTGGGCGCTTGAGCCTCCGTGCGGATCGCTGCACGCGTGGTCCAATTCGTCCGCCAACAAGATGAAATTTTCTGTCGTCAAGCTGTTGAACTTCTCACGCACTGAATGGTACAATAGGGTGTCCCTCACGAGCAGGAGGCTTTCGTACCAATGGCCACTCCGTTCCTGAGTTCCGAAGAATACGACGAGCGCGCGCACCAGCTGTACAATGAAGGGCAGTTCGACGATGCGTTGGACGTGCTTCGCGAGGGGCTGACGCTCTATCCCAATTCAGTCGAGTTGCACATCGGTGTGGGGTATGCGCGACTGGCGCGCGAGGAGTATGCCTGGGCGCGCCGGAGCTTCGAGGAGGCACTCGTACTGGAGCCCGAGCATGAGGATGCTCTCGCCGGTCTCGGTGAGACGCTGCTCAAGTTCGGCCTCGAGGACGCGGGCCTGCGGTGCTTTCGCCGCACGCTCGAGCTCGGGTATGCGGATGACCTGGACCTCATGCTCCAGAGTGGCCGCGCGCTGTTTCGCGAGGCACCGGCGCGCGACCGGCGTGAGTTGTTCAGCGCGTCACTCGAGTTCTTCGAGGTCGCGGCACAGCAGGCGCCAGACAGCGCGGAAGCCATCGCCTGTGTCGGCTACTCGCAGCACCGGCTCGGCGACGACGATGCGGCCATCGTCTCGCTACGCCGCTCGCTCCAGTCGGACAACGAGCACGCCGAGGCCCGGATCTACCTTGCCAACATTCTCTACGATCGCGGCGACTACGATGCGGCGCTCTATCATTTCGAGCGGACCACCACGGACGATCACTGGGACGAGCTGGGAATCTGGCGACTGATCGAGCTCAAGCGCGCCGCCTACAAACTGGATGAGCACAATCCCGACCTGAAGCCGTGGGAAGACCGCCTTGCCGAACTGAAGGGTGAGCTGGACGATATCGATGAATTGTTCGACGAAATCGACGGCAGCGGAGCGACCGATGGCGGTGATGTCGAGGTGGCCCGAGGCCAGCTCGAGCTGTTCGGCACGCTTCTTTCCTCCTTGACTGTCACGAAGCGGGAGGAACCCGCCGCGCCGGAGGTCCCAGACCGGCCAGCGCACCAGGTCCTCACGCGTGATGGTCGGCAGCTCACTGGTTCGTGGGAGGATATTGTGCGTTCGTTGAAACACGTTGATTCCGAAGGGGGGCGCGAAGTCTCCCTCGAGATATTCATGTCTCGCATGGCCAGGCGTACCTTCCGGGAAACGGGCGTGCGTGTGCCGAGTCACGATGTCGAGCTGTTCGTCCGCGCGAGCGCGGACGCGGGGCTTCTGCGCATCGTCCAATGACGGCCGGCTCCCAGCGCACCGCGCTCGACGCCGTGCACTCGGCGCGCCCGATCGTGGCGCGCCTCAGCACCTCGCGTGACAAGGAAGACCTCGCCGCCGACATCATCGATGCTTGGACCGCGGTGGAGACGGGGCTGCGATCGCTGGTGGGCGGCTCGTCACTGGGCGGACAGGCGCTGATTCGCGAGCTGCGGCAGCGCAACTTCCTGTCGCTCGACCAGGCGAATTCGCTGGCGGAGTTCCACGCCGCGCGCGAGCGTGCGGGCCGCACCGATTATGCCCCCACGGACGCCGACGTGAACGCCACGCGCGATGCATTCCTGAAGCTGGAGTCCGGGCTGATGGGCGAGACGGCCGGCGTGCGTCCGCCCCCGACCGTGAACGCTCCCGTCACAACGCCGTCCGCGGAGGCGGCAGCACTGGAGGGAGCCGGGATGCAGCGTACAGGGCGGTCGCGACCAGGGTGGTTTATCCCGGTGCTCGGCGTCGTGGCGCTGATCGTGGTGGCTGGGTTCGCGTGGATGGCGATGGGCAGTCGTTCCAGTTCGAGCGCATCGTTCGATCAGGGTGTGCAGGCATACAAGGAAGGGCGGCGAGAGGTGGCGGAGGCGGCGTTCCGGAAGGCCGTTGCCGACGCGCCTTCCGATCCCATGCCGCACGTCTACCTCGCGCGGATGGAACGCGAAGCGGGCAACCTGGGCAACGCCAATACGGAAGCCGTCAATGGCGTGCGTCTTGGTCCCACGAATGCCACGGCACTGCGCGAGCTGGGCAGCACGCTGTTCGCGGCGCAGCAGTTCGACGATGCACGCAAGTTCTACCTGCGTGCGCTCACGGCGGACCCCAACGACAAGCTGTCGCAGGGTTTCCTGGGCTGTTCCCTGATGCGGCTGGGGCGGATCGACGAGGGGCAGCGCTGGATCGGCAGGGCTGGTCCCGGCGTGTGGTCAGCGTGCTCGCCGAGTGCGGGCGGACTGCCGCCGCAGCAGGTGCCGTTCACGGGCGCGCCCCGTCCGTAGCCGTACGCGACACAGGGTGCGGATGACTTGCCCGTTGGCGGCACGGCGCGCGGTCGCATGATCTCGTTCGACGGCGTGAGCAAGTGCTACCGCGGCTGGTTGGGGCAGGAGACGCGCGCGCTCGAGAATTTTTCGCTGGATGTGGTGGAGGGCGAGGTGTTCGGGCTCGCGGGGCCGAACGGGGCTGGCAAGTGCACCCTCATCGCGCTGCTGCTGGGCTTTCTGGGACCCAGTGCTGGCACCGTGCGTGTTGCGGGCGCAGATCCGCGGGAGTACGTAGAGCAACACGGAGTGGGATATCTCTCCGAGTTGATCAACATTCCTCCAGGCTGGCGCGTGGGCACGGCGCTGGAGCGCTACGCGATCCTGTCCGGCGTGCAGCGACATGCGCTGCAAGGGCGCGTGGCAGCGGCGATTGCCCAGTTGGGGTTGGAGGAACATCGCGCCAAGCGCGTGAGGCAGCTGTCGAAGGGCAACCTGCAGCGGCTTGGCCTGGCGCAGGCGCTGCTGTCGGATGCCAGTCTCGTGGTGCTGGACGAACCGACGCACGGCCTGGACCCTGTGTGGACGCAACGCTTCCGCGACGTGGTGGATGCGCTGCGTCGTCCCGATCGCACTATCCTCATCGCCTCGCACAATCTCGATGAGCTTGCGCGACTGGCTGATCGAGTGGGAATCATCGATCATGGGCACCTGCAGCGCATCGTGGACGTGCGCGCCACGCAGCGGCAGGTCACCGAGGGTGCCGCGTACCGCTTGGTGGTCACCCGCAATGAAGAGC
>JACMOE010000284.1 GCA_014378185.1 Gemmatimonadaceae bacterium
AGAAGGCGCCGAGCATCAGCAGGCTGGTGCGCCAGGACACCGCGAGCCGCGGTAGTGCTTCGCGCGACACCAACCGTCCGTCACCAGCTGTCGCCGCGGCGCTCATCGCACCACCTCGAAGACGACAGCGTGCGAGTCCGGAAGGCGGGCGACTTCACGCAGGGCGGGCCGCGTCGTGGCCAGTGCGCGCGCGGCCTGTTGAGTGGCGGGCAGCAGGGAGAGCACATAACGCGCTGGCACGGCCACGAGCATGGCTCGAAGCCGCGCACTGCCTTCCGATGCGTCCGGCGGGGCGAGGTATTCGCGTGCCGTGAACGACATGGGCGGGGCGGCCTTGCGTGCCGCATAGAGGGAGAGCACTGGCTCGCCTTCACCCAGCAGCACGTCGGTGGCGGCGGTATTGATGCGCACCCACGCGAGTGCGGGTGCAATCTGCGCGCTCGCCTGCAGAGCGGGCGTGCGCCAGCCCCGGGTGGCGTATGCGTGCAGCTCAGTGCGGACGAATGCGAGAGCAGGGAGAGCGGCAGCGAAGGCAGGAACAATCCTCCACCGGCCCGCAGCCATGTAAGCCCAGCGTATTCCCTCGAACGCAAAGAGCATCACGAGTGGCCATACGGCCCAGAGAAAGCGCCAGGGTGCATACGGCCATGCGAGCAGGATGGCCACATACGTGACGAGGAAAGCGACGGTCACGCGTGCTCGGTGAGCCATCGAGACGCCGCCGAGGACGACCGCGGCCACGGCAATCACTACCGCGACGAGGTGCAGCGAATCGGGCAATCCCAGCGCGAGTCGATCCTGCAGGAGCAGCCAGCACTCCGCGGCATTGGCGCGCGCGGTGGCCAGGAGAAACGGCGCGCCACCCTCCATCAGCCCTGTACGAAACCAGCCGAGATACGAGCCGTATGCGCCATCGAGTGGCGCGGTCACGTGCGGAGAGGCGGCATGCGCCCACACCAACCACGGAAGCTGGACAGCCAATGCCACCGCGCCCACCCATGCCACATCCCGCCATCTTCGATGCCATCCCAGCACAATGAGGAGGCCAACGAGCAGTGCGAGCGCGTGCGTGCGGACGAGCATCAACGCCCCGATGGCGAGGCCCGCGCGCCACGGCGGTCGTCGATGCGCGCCGTCGGCCTCCTCCTCGCACAGCAGCAGGGCCGGCCACAGCAGGGCAAGGAAGAGCGACTCCGAGAGCAGCGCGCCCGAAAGCGCGAGCGTTGGGGACGCGAGGGTGGCAAACAGTGCAGCCCCCCCAGCCGCGGCCGCACTCCACGCCAGGCGTGCCGATGCGAAACGCCACCATCCCACAGCGGCGGCACCGACGCACAGGGAATTCAGACCGAGGAGCGTGGTCAGGTTGTGGGGAAAATCCGGCGCAATCCGCCAGAGGGCGGCGAGCACCAGCGGGTACAGCGGTGGGTAGTGCGTTGCCGCCGGTGCGCCCGGCAGCTGGGTGTAGTGAAATCCGTCTCCAGACGCGATGGCGCGGGCCAGCAGTGCGTAGACCCCGTCGTCGTGGAAGACGCCCACGAGGTACGTGGACGCGGCCCACCCTGCGACGCGGACGGCAACCACGGCCACGAGGACTGGTACAGCCCACCGTAACGCTCGAACTCGGGACGAAGGTGCAGCGATCGCACCAACGGTCATGTCTCGACGCCGTATCGCGACAGCTTGCGGTAGAGCGTCGAAGGATCGATCCCCAGTGCGTCCGCCGCGCGGCT
>JACMOE010000285.1 GCA_014378185.1 Gemmatimonadaceae bacterium
ATCAGCTCGTGCATGCACTTCACGTAATTGGCGTCGACATCCGACTTGGCCGGGTACGCGACCGTGGCGGGTTCCTTGTAGGCGCCCTTGCAGAGGCGCACGCGCGCCCGGAGCGCATTCATGTGCTCGACGTCGGCGAACGTGCGATAGAGACTGCTCTGGAGGACGACGCCTACGTTGGCCTTGTAGGCCGGATAGAGGCGATCCTCGAACAGCTTCAGCGTGATGTTGGTGTAGGCGCTGGACTCCATGTCGAGACGCACGAAGCTGTCGTACTTCTGCGCGCGACCGAGGACGTCCTGCATGACGGCGACACAGAGCTCGTGGTCGATGTCCAGTCCCATCGCGGTCAGCTTTACCGAGACATTGGCCTGGAGACCGGCCTGCTGGATGCGGTCCAGCAGCGTGATGTACGCGTCACGTGCTGCACGCGCTTCCTTCTCGGTGGTGACGCTCTCGCCCAGCAGGTCGAGTGAGGCGGTGATGCCCTTGGCGTTCAGTTCGCGCGCGACAGACAGCGCGTCGTCCACGGTCTCGCCAGCCACGAAGCGGCTGGCGAAGTGCTTTGCCAGCCTGTTGTTGCGGACGAACTTGAAAACGCGTGGCTGGTTGGAGAGGTACAGGAGCGTGTTGCGAAGCATGAATCCTCGAGGCGACGATCGGCCGGCACGCACGCCGAGTGAAGGTGGAATGTAATAGTGGGGTTCCCGCGGTCGAGCGCGGGAGGTGTGCGCAGCAAACGGGCCGGCATTCGCATGCCGGCCCTGTTCATGGATCAGAAACTGTGTGCGTCAGCGATTGTTCTGATCGTTTTGATCGGGCTTTTCCGGCTTGTCGGACTTGTCGGGCTTGCCGGCACCCTGCGCGCGCGTTTCGGCGGCAGCGGCCGGAGGAGCGCCCTGTTCGATGTCGACCTTCACGTTGCGCTGAAAGTCACTGATGTCCTTGTCCTTGGCGCCCGCCCCGACGAGGGATCGGATGGCATTGGCCGCGGTGCGGACCGGCACGCCACGCGAGATGATGTCGGCGAGTACGGTGAACGGCAGCGACAGCGAGCGGCGCAGGCCACTCTGATGCTTGAGCTTGCCCAGTTCCACGGCCGGCACGCCGGCGTGCATGGCGTAGGCGGCCGCCTTGATCTCGTCCACCGTGGCGCGGGACCCGAGTGCCTTGTACGCGCTGGCGAGATCCATGGAGAGGATGCGAACGGCGGTGACGATGTGCGGTCCGTCGGCACCTGCCGCGACGCCTTCGTTGACCTTGTCGTGCAGGGGGCCGACCGGGATACCCTGGGCCTTGGCGGAGCCCACCATCGCGTTGATGGCGGCCAAGGAGGCGGGGTCAAGGCGGGCGCCCGGGCGCGGATCCTGTGCGCCGGCCGACACGACCGTGCCAGCGAGCGCGAGCAGCATGGCGAGACTACGAATCTTCGGGGTCCTCATTTGGTGCTGTCCTCCACGACCAGCGCGCTGCTTGGCATGCCGAAGTCGTCACCCGACGACCGTGGCGCAGTGGGATCGGCCATCCACTGCTTTCCGTTGATGACGAAGGCATAGCGATGTACGCCGGCTGGCACGGATGCGGTGACGCTCCACACACCCTGATTGCTCGTGGCAACCAGCGCGGAATCACCAAGTCCCCAGTTGTTGAAATCACCGACGACGGCAACGGTGCGCGCGTTCGGCGCAACCAGGACGAACTTCACCGGTTCCGGCTTGCCGAGTGTTGCGGGCCGTTCGCCCCTGGGATGGACGCGGAGCACACCAAGGGTGGCGATGGCAACGACACTGGCGGCGAGGGCAGCAGCCCAGGCGGGCCGATACGCGAACGTGGTGGCGAAGCTCATCCAGCCGCGCCCGTGACGCGGGTTGCGCTCTGCATACAGCTTGCGCACCCGTACCATGACGCGACGATCGAACGACTCATCGAGCCGCACGGGTGCCTGCAGGTCCTGGACGATCATCTCCAGCGTGGTACGTCCCCACTCAGCCACTGTGAACCTCTTTCAGTAGTACACGCAGCCGGTCACAGGCGCGCATCACTCGCATTTTCAAGGCCGAGACACCAACACCGGTGATCTCCGACATTTCATCGTATCCAAGATCTTCCACGTACTTCAGGAGGAATGCCTCGCGCTGTTCAGCGCTGAGCTCGCCAACGGCGCGCTCGATTTCCTCCCGCCACATCGTTTGTTCGGCTGGATGCTCCTCCGAGGCATTCAGCAGCGCACTTTCGTCGTGGACGAATGTCTGTCCACGACGCACACGCCGTGCCCCGCTCGTACGGCATCGGTTGACCAGGATGCGAAAGAGCCAGGCGCCGAAGCGCTCCGGTTCTTCACACCGTGACAACGAACGGTAAGCGCGCGTGAAGGCGTCCTGCAGCGCCTCCTCCGCATCCTCCCGGTTCCCCAGCATATGCACCGCGTACCGCGCGTACTTGTCCCGATACCGGGAGACAAGCCCGCCATACGCATTTACATCGCCGTGCAACACCCGCGTAACGAGCTCCGCATCCGAGCTCTCCATGCCATCAAGACCCAAGTTCGACACCTACGGTCACAGTTAAGATGCCATTCACCGGTCAACCTTCTGGACAATCCCCGAATGGCCCACCCCGTCCTACACCACAAGAAAATCTACGATACCGGGGCGCCGCGCGCCGGATGGAACCGCCGTCGGGCCCTCGCGTGCTCCAGCAGCAGATCGGCGGGCGTGAATCGGCCCGGAAAGCGCCCGTCCAGCTGCTCCAGCGCCTCGACAATGGCGACGGCGCCAACGCTGTCCACGTAACGGAACGGGCCTCCCCGGAAGGGCGGGAAGCCAATGCCGAAGACAGCGCCCACGTCGCCGTCACGCGCCGACCGCAGGACGCCCTCCTCCAGGCACCGCACCGCCTCATTCACCATCGCGAGGACACAGCGCTGCGAAATTTCGCTGGCGTCGATTTCGCGGCGCGGCGCCCCATTCGGCAGCAGTTCGTAGATCGTCGTGTCCACGGCGCCCTTGCCTCCGTCGTCACCGTACAGGTAGAAGCCGTGCCGTCCCTTCCGGCCCGTGCGGCCCGACTCCACGACCCGACGCAGCGATTCGCTTGGCGCCATGCGCGCCCCGAACGCCTCCGACAGGACGACCCCCACCTTGCCGCCGATATCGATGCCGACTTCATCGAGGAGGGTGATGGGGCCCACGGGAAAACCGAAGTCGAGCAGGGCCGCGTCGATTGCCTCGACCGATGCACCGTCGTCGAGCAGGCGACCAGCTTCGTTCATGTACGCGGACAGCGTTCGGGTGGTGTAGAAGCCAGGCGCGTCGTTGACGACGATGACCGTCTTGCCCAACCGCTTGCCAAATGCCACCGCCGTCACCGTAGCGTCCTTGTCGGTGGCCGGCGTGACGATCACTTCCAACAGCGGCATCTTGTGCACGGGCGAGAAGAAATGCATCCCGAGCACCCGATTCGGACGCGCCGCCGCCTCGGCAATTCGCGCGATGGGAATGGTGCTGGTGTTCGACGCGAACACCGTATTGGCGTGGAGCATGGGTTCCGCCTCACGCAGCACGCGATGCTTGAGGGCGAGATCCTCGAACACCGCCTCGATCACGAGCTCGGCGCGGCGAAAGCCGGCATACGTGGTGGTGCCCCCGACGAGCGAGAGTTGATTGTCGTATTGCGTGCGCGTGACCTGCTTCTTCTTCACGCGCTCCCCGAGCACGTCGCTCACTGCCGCAATGCCCTTGCCTACCCGCGCGGTATCGGTGTCCTTGAGGCGCACCGCGGTGCCCTGCTGCACGGCAACGGAGGCGATGCCGGCCCCCATGAATCCCGCCCCAATGACGCCAAGCGTAGTGATGGGCTGCGGCTGGGGAGCCGGCTCCGCCACGCCCGGGTCGCGCTTGAGCGCTGTCGTGGCGAAGAAGAGAAAGATGAGCTCCCTGGAAACCTCGGACACGGTCATTTCACCGAAGGCGCGCGCCTCCTCTCGATAACCGGCGTCGCGGTTTTCATAGCCCGCCTGCACTGCGCGCAGCGCGGCAAGGGGTGCCGGATAGTGACCGTGGGTCTTTTCCGTCACGCCCTCGCGCGCCTTCCGGAAGACGATCGACCGCCCGATGGGATTGTCCTCCAGCAGCCGTCCCGTGGCGCCGCGGTCCTTCGGCGCGTGACGCGCGACGAGCGTGCCAGCGGCGAGCTTGCGGGCGCGGTCGATTGCCACCTCGCGCAGGATGGCCGGATGCACCAGTTCGTCCACGAGTCCCATCTGCCACGCCTTCTTCGCCCGCACAGTACGACTCGTGAGGATCATGTCGAGGGCGCGCTGGAGGCCGATGAGACGCGGCAGGCGCTGCGTGCCGCCGGCTCCGGGAATCAACCCAAGCTGGACTTCCGGCAGGGCCAGCACCGTTTTCGGATGATCGGTGGCGATGCGATACCGACACGCCAGCGCGGTTTCCAGTCCGCCACCCAGGCATGCGCCGTGAATCGCGGCGACCACGGGGATCGCGAGTGTTTCGAGCTTGTCGAGCAGCGCCTGTCCGCCGCGGCTGAGCGCTTCGCCATCAGCAGCCGAGTGCAGGGTGAGGAACTCGTCGATGTCGGCGCCGGCGAGCCAGGTGTCGGCCTTGCCACTCAGGATCACCACACCCTTGACCGAGCTGTCGCCCGCGAGCTGCGTGAAGAGTTCGGCGAACTCCGCGCGGAGGCCCGCAGTGACGGTGTTGACCTGCGCGCCCGGGAGGTCGATGGTGACGACGGCGATGCCGTCGTCGTGCTGGGTTGTCAGCGCGTTCATCACGTCCTCTCGATGACCATGGCGTGTCCCATGCCGCCGGCAGCACACACGGTCATGAGTCCGAACTGACCGCCGCGCCGAGCCAGCTCGTTGCACAGCGTGGTGAGAATGCGGCCGCCGGTGGCACCGAATGGATGTCCGATGGAGAGGGAGCCACCCATCACGTTGAGCTTCGCGCGATCCACCTCACCTACGGGCGAGCTGAATCCCGCGCGCTCCGCCCACTGCAGCGATACGAAACCCTTGAGGTTGGCCAGGACCTGCGCCGCGAAGGCTTCGTGCATCTCGATGAGGTCCATGTCGGCGAGCGTGAGTCCAGCTCGCCCGAGGGCGACGGGCGCGGCGAGCACAGGCCCCATCAGCAGTTGTTCGCCAGGATCCAGCGCCGCGTAGCTATAGCTGCGGATGTAGGCGAGCGGCTGAAAACCAAGGGACTTTGCGCGCTCCTCGCTCATCAGCAGCACCGCGCTGGCGCCATCGGTGAGCGGTGACGAGTTGCCGGCGGTGACCGAGCCGTTCCTGCGGTCGAAGACGGGCTTGAGGGCGGCGAGCGCTTCTATTGTGCTATCGGGCCGAACTCCGTTGTCGACGGTCATCGCGTCGAATGCGGGAGGTACGTAGAGGGGGATGATCTCCGCCGTGAGGCGACCATCCTGTGTACCCGCCGCGGCCAGGCGGTGGGAGCGCAGCGCGTACTGATCCTGCTCCTCGCGAGGGATATGGTTGATCTTCGCCATCTTCTCGGCAGACTCACCCATGCTTTCGCCGGTGCTTGGCTCGGCGATGGCCGGCGTGATGGGAATGAGGTCTCGCGGACGCACCCGGGCCAGGGCGCGGACGCGACCGCCGAAGGTCTTCGCCTTGGACGCAGCGACCAGTGCGTCGCTCATGCCGCGCGAGTGCAGGATGGGCACGTTGGACAGCGACTCCGCGCCGCCGGCGATGATGACGTCGGCGTGGCCGAGGGTGATCTGGTCGGCCGCGTCGGTGATGGCCTGATTGGCCGAGGCGCATGCGCGGCCGACGGTGAATGCCTGGACCCCCTTGGGCAGCTGCGGCATCAGCGAGATCTCTCTCGCGATGTTGGGTGCGAGCACGGACTGCACGACTGTCCCGTAGATGATGGCCTCGACGAGCGCCGGATCGATCTCGGTGCGCTGGAGGAGTTCGGCCACGCAGCGCTTGCCGAGGTCGATGGCGGAAAGCGACTTGAGGGTCGTTCCCGATCTGGCGAATGGAGTGCGGAGGCCAGCGACGATGGCAACGCGGCGACCTGGGGAGCCGAGGGTAGGCATACGCTGAAGCTAGGGGGCGATTAGCTTGGCGGGAGTGGCCACCTTGCTCCCCTCCCCGGAACTGCTGCGCCAAGGCGCGTTCACGGCGCTTGGCGCAGAGCTGTTCCACGTGCTGGTGATCGGAGGTGGCATCACGGGCGCGGGGGTGGCGCGCGACGCCGCAGTCCGGGGGCTTCGGGTGGCGCTGGTGGAGCAGGATGACTTTGCGAGCGGCACGTCGAGTCGTTCGTCGCGGCTCATCCACGGTGGCGTGCGATACCTGGAGCACGGACAGAACCAACTGGTGCACGAGTCGAGCCGCGAGCGCCGTACGCTGCAGCGCATCGCGCCGCACCTGGTGCG
>JACMOE010000286.1 GCA_014378185.1 Gemmatimonadaceae bacterium
CAGCTCGACGAATACCTACGGTCACATGCACGCCCAGGCCAAGTCCCTGTACGCCGCGCATGGAAAGCCGTGGTATCGCACCGACGGCAACGGCACCGTTGTGTTGAGTTCCCCGGGCACCGTGGGCGGCGGTTACACGGTGAGCACCCTGAAGGGCTCGTCGAGGATGAGTGGGGCGGCAGATGCGACGAGCACGCAAACACAGTGTAATCCCATTCCATAAAAGCCGGGCAGCACACCCACCCAATTCGATCGCTCAAGGAGTACGAACAAAAGACTCGTGGTACGGAGTGCCCAGGCGCACCCAGTATCGAGTACCACTGCACCCCTGGACGAACAGCTTCTCGGAGCAACGATTCGTCCACGTGTAGTGGTACTTGTACTGGGGCACTGAGTACTCGGTACTACAGGTCTTCTGTTGTTACTTCCTGTCGTTTCACCGGACAGCCGGCAACCCCAGCACGCGCCGGTAGACCGTCAGGTAGCGCGCCGCACTCTTGTCCCATCCGAAATCTCGCCCCATCGCCTCGCGCATCATCGCCTCCCACCCGTCTCCGTCGCGAAACTGATCGACAGCGCGCATTGCCGCCCGCATGAAATCCGCTGGCGTGTAGTCGTCGAACAGGAAGCCCGTGACCCCATCCTCGATGGTGTCGGCCAGCCCGCCGGTGCGCCGAGCCACCGGTATGGTGCCGTATCGTTGCGCGCGCATCTGGGTGAGGCCGCACGGCTCGTATTGCGAGGGCATGAGGCACATGTCCGCGCCCGAAAGCAGCAGGTGCTCGAACTCGTCGGTGAAGTCGAGCTTCACCGCGATGCGGCTGGGCGCTCGCTCCGCGAGCTCGGTCAGCATCGCCTCGTAGTGCTCGTCGCCGTGTCCAAGGAAGACGTATTGTGCGTCGAAGGCGAAGTAGCCCGGGTCGCCGAGGATGAGGTCCAGCCCCTTCTGTGATACCAGCCGCGCGGTGAGCGCGAAGATTGGCGCCTGCCACCGGCTCAAGCCCGTGGCCCGCTGGAGCGCGATACGGCAGCGCTTCTTTCCCGTGAGGTTGTCCGCCGTAAACCGGCGTGGAATGATCGGGTCGGTCGCCGGGTCCCAGACGTCCTGGTCGATGCCGTTGACGATGCCCACCAGCCTGTCGCGCATGGCGACGAACACGCCGTCCAGCCCGAACCCGCCCTTCTCCGTGCGCAGCTCGTGGGCGTGCGTTGGGCTCACCGTGATGGCCAAATCCGAGAACACGAGACCGCCCTTGAGCAGGTTCAAGCGTCCGTGCCACTCCAACTGCCGGTGGTTGTACAGCGCCGGCGGCAATCCCAGCTCCGTCATCGCCGATTCGGGAAAATGCCCCTGGTAGCCAGCGTTGTGCACCGAGAGCACCGCGCGGATTCCCTCGTAATACGGGTGCGCGATGAACTCCGTCTTCAGGTAGATGCTCGCCAGCGCGGTCTGCCAATCGTGTGCGTGCACGATGCTCGGTGGCTGGGGCAGCAGGCGCGGGAGTGCAACGAGCACCGCGCGCGCGAACAGCGCATAGCGTTGGGCGTTGTCCGGATAATCGCCGACTGCGTCGCCGTACAGACCGGGCCGGTCGAAATACTCCTCGTTCTCCACGAACAGCACGCGAGGCGTGCCCGGCAGCAGCGGCGTCACCGGCTCGAGAATGCGGGCTGTTTCCGTGCGCGGACCCACCGTGACGGTGAATGGGGCACCCACGGGCCGTAGTTCATGGCGCTGCCGGACCGCCTGGTACAGCGGCATGAACACCGTTACGGGAATGCCCGATGCCGCCTGGTACTTGGCGAGGCTCGCCACGGCCTCGCCCAGACCGCCGGTGCGGGCAAACGGCGACAGCTCGGGCGCCAGGTGCACCACGGGCGCCGGACTACCGTCGGGGCGGACAAGGGGGGCGGAGGGAGACCCCGTTGAAACGAGGGGGGCAGGCACGTCGGTTCGGCGGGTCCGGTTGCTGCGACGCGGTGGTTCTGGTGCGGACGTAGCAGGCATGGCGCCACCAGACACGGCGCCTGGCAGCATGGGCGTACCCGCCGCTCCGGATGGATCGGCAGCGATCGGCGCAACGGATGGCGGATTCGGTACGACGTTGTCCATTGACGACGAGCGGAGGCGTTAGACGAGTTGCGCCGCTGTGCAAGAATATCGCCCGGTCAATTGGTTGCCGGGAACGGCGGTCCGCCACCAGGAGACAAGATATGTCATCGTGGCGTGGTGCGATGGTTCAGGTGCGAAACGGCACGGTATCGATTACGCGGCGCGGCCACCGCCCGTTCATTCTGATGTTGGACGCCCACTCCCGAAAGGAGCAACCTCCAGGCATAGTAGGTTTGTCGCATCGCGGTGCAATATTGCCGCGCTCGTTCCATGGGCGCGCCAGGATCGACCGGGTCCGGTCCGTCAGCAATGTTCGACTCCCTCTCCCACGGCTCATGACGAACAGGCGTGACTTCCTGAAAACCGGTGCGGCAGCCAGTGCGCTGGCGTTCGCCGGTCCCGCGCTCACTCGCGCGGATGCGCTCGCGCAACGCGTTGCGCCGGCCGAGCTCCCGGCGATGGATCCGGCGACGAAGGAGTTGCTCGTCGAGGCGCTCAACGCCGCGAAGATGGGCGGTGCCTCGTTCGCCGACGCACGGATCGGGCGCTACCGGAACAATTTCGTCATCACGCGCGAGAAACA
Organism: Gemmatimonadaceae bacterium; assembly: GCA_014378185.1. Lineage (GTDB taxonomy): Bacteria > Gemmatimonadota > Gemmatimonadetes > Gemmatimonadales > Gemmatimonadaceae > AG11. The sequence goes on from JACMOE010000286.1 coordinate 2,697, forward strand.
GATCGTGAACGTGGTGGACACCGACACCCTTGGCGTCGGCGTGCGAGTGCTGGTGAACGGCACGTGGGGCTTTGGCGCCTCGCGCGACCTCACGAAGGCGGGGGTCGTGGCTGCGACCAGGGAGGCCGTCGCCATCGCGAAGGCGAACGCCCTGCCCGCCGCGGATCGCGTGCGGCTCGCGCCTGTCGTCCCCACGCCGGACGGCCGCTACGTCACCCCGCACACAATCGACCCGTTCACGGTGCCCATCGAGCAGAAGGCCGACTTGCTCATTCGCGCCAATACGGAAGCGATGAAGGTGGACGGCGTGAAGTACGTCAACAGCAACATGTTCTTCGTGAAGGAAGAGAAGAACTACGCGAACACGGAGGGCACCTTCACCACGCAGACGGTCCTTCGCAGCTGGCTGCCGTTCACCGCCACCGCGGTGAAATCGGATTTGAGCGACTTCCAGACGCGCTCCAACGTGATCCAGCCGGCCGCACGCGGCTACGAGTACCTCATCGAGGCGAAGCCGGTGGAGAACGCGCGCCAATGGGGAGAGGAGGCGGCGGAAAAGCTCAAGGCGAAGCCGGTTGACGTGGGACGATATGACCTCGTCCTTCACCCCAGCCATCTCTGGCTCACCATCCACGAGAGTATCGCGCACCCCACGGAGCTCGATCGTGCGCTGGGCTACGAGGCGAACTATGCGGGGACCAGCTTCCTCGCTCCCCCACGCGAGAAGCTCGGCAAGTTCCGCTACGGCCCCAGCTTCATGAACATCGAAGGGGATCGCGACCAGGCCGGTGGTTGCTCCACCATCGGGTGGGACGACGACGGCGTGAAGCCGGAACGCTTCCTCATCATCAAGAATGGCATCGTCAACGACTACCAGACCACGCGCGAGCAGGCACCCATGCTGGAGTGGTGGTACGACAGCCAGAAGCGCCCCGTGCGCAGCCATGGGTGCTGCCATTCGGATTCATGGAACGACGTGCAGTTCCAGCGCATGCCGAACGTGTCGCTGCTGCCGGGCCAGAAGGACCTGAGCTACAACGACCTCATCGCCGCCACGGACAAGGGCATCGCCATCGTGGGCGACGGCAGCTTTTCCATCGATCAACAGCGGTACAACGCGCAGTTCGGCGGCCAGCTCTTCTACGAGATCAAGGGAGGCAAGATCGTCGGCCAGCTCAAGGACGTGGCGTACCAGATGCGCACGCCGGACTTCTGGAACGCCATGGACATGATTGGAGGGCGAAAAAGCTACGAGATGGGTGCGAGCTTCTTCGACGGAAAGGGTCAGCCCGGCCAGGTCAACGCAGTGAGCCATGGGTGCGTGCCGAGCCGCTTCCGCAACATCAACGTCATCAACACGGGGAGAAAGGCATGAGCGCCCCCAGGAGCCTGTTCAGCAAGGGCAGCGCGATTTCGTCCGCCGACATGATGTCACGAGCGGAAGCGCAGGCCTTTCTCGAGCGCGTGGTGAAGCTCTCGCAGGCAGATTCCATCACGGCGCAGCTCGGCGGCGGCCATACAGGCAACATCCGCTTCGCGGCCAACCGCATCAGCACGTCGGGCGGGGTGAGCAACTCGCAGCTCGTCGTGCAGTCGGGCTATGGCGCGAAGCACGCCGTCGTCACGACCGGTGACTTCTCGCCTGATGGCATCCAGCGCGCCGTCCGCCAGAGTGAGGCTATCGCGAAGCTCGCCCCGGATGATCCGGAAGCCATGCCGCTGTTGCCGCCACAGCAGTACACGGACGTCAGCGCGCACTTCGAGTCGACGGCCACCCTCACCCCGGCGGAGCGCGCCGCAGCGGCCCATACGGCCATCGACGCGGCGAAGGCCGCGGGTGACCTGGCGGCGGCAGGCTTCATCATCGCGGGCGGAAGCTACAACGCAATCGCGTCGAACACGGGCCTGTATGCGTACTTCCCCAGCACCAGCGCCAACTACCAGCTCACCGTGCGCACCAGCGACGGCACTGGTTCCGGCTGGGCTGCCGCAGACCATCCGGATTGGCGCCAGATCGACTTCAAGGCCGTCAGCGACCGCGCCATCCAGAAGGCACGCGCTTCACGCAACCCGGCGGCGGTGGAGCCGGGCCGCTACACCGTCATCCTCGAGCCACAGGCAGTGGGCGACCTCGTGCAGCTCCTCGCCTTTTCGCTCGACGCCAGGAGCGCCGACGAAGGGCGCTCCGCATTCACCAAGTCCGGCGGCGGCACGAGGATCGGTGAAAAGATCGTGGACTCCCGGGTCACCCTCTTCTCCGACCCGGCCGATTCGCAACTGCTCGGGCGGCCCTGGAACGGCGAGGGGCTGCCGCTCGCTCGAGAGATCTGGATCGAGAATGGCGTGCTCAAGCAGCTCGCCTCCTCGCGCCTCTGGGCGCAGAAAAAGGCCACGCGGCCAAACGACGGCGGCCTTGGCGCCGTCAAGATGTCCGGCGGCG
>JACMOE010000287.1 GCA_014378185.1 Gemmatimonadaceae bacterium
GAGTTGGGGACGACCGCCGACCGGATGCTCGTGAGCTCCACCGGCGTGATCGGCGTGCCGCTCCCCATCGAGAAGATCGAAGCGGGCATCGTCGGCATGGCCTCCGACCTCCAGGGCGACCCGCTCGTGGGCGCCGAGGGAATCATGACCACCGACACGTACGCCAAGGCGCTGTCGTCGAGCGTGGGCGACGCCACCATCACGTGGGTGGCCAAGGGCTCCGGCATGATCGAGCCGAACATGGCCACCATGCTCGCATACATCTTCACCGACGCCGCGTTCGACGCAGCGTCGCTGGATCGCATGCTTCGCGTGGCGGTGGACGTGAGCTTCAACATGCTGAGTGTGGACGGCGACACCAGCACATCCGACACGTGCGCCATTCTCGCCAACGGGCTCGCGGGTCCGGTAGAGGAGATTCCGTTCTTCACAGCCCTCGTGGAGGGATGCGTGCGCATGACGGAACTGCTCGCACGCGACGGCGAGGGCGCGGAGCACCTGCTCCGGGTGGGCGTGCGCGGCGCCACGCACGACGAGGAAGCGCGACGCGTGGCCAAGTCGATCGTCAACTCACCGCTGGTGAAGACCATGGTGCATGGCGCTGACCCGAACGTGGGCCGGCTGTTGATGGCGGTGGGCAAGTGCTTCGACTGTGACATCCACCCCGAGACCACCGACGCCTGGATCAACGGCTATCAGGTGGTGCGCGGTGGTACGCGGCTGGCGTTCGACGACGCCGTGGTCCGCGAAGCACTCGCCGTGGAAACGGTGGACATCGTCGTATCGCTCGGCGCCGGAGCAGGCGAGGCGACGGCGTTCGGCTGTGACCTCACGAAGGGCTACATCGACGAGAACGCGTCGTATTACTCCAGCTGATGGCCCGCCGCGACCTGACGGTTCGAACGGCCGGCGTGGTAGATTGACGCATGATGACTGGCATACTGCCCGGCGATGACCTTGTCGCGGCTGGACTGCGCGACCTTGCAGGCGGTCTCGAGAGCTGTGAGGCGCTGCTTGTGTCGATTGGTGCGCCGCGGCTCTCGCGGCTGGGCTTCGCGGTGGTGAATCCATTGCCGGACGCCGAGCATCGGCTGTATGAGTGCCTTGCGGCCGCCGATCGCGCGTCGGCGCACTCGCGGTACAACGCGCTCATCCGCCGCCTGGTGAGTTTCGAACGAGCGGCCGAGTGCGCGCGTCCGTAACGCGTGAGCGCATCGAGCGGCTGATGGATCGACTCGGCCGTGCAGCGTCGGTGCCTGCCCGCGTGTATCTCGTCGGTGGAACGTCGGCGGTGCTGCTGGGCTGGAGGCTGGCGACGATCGATGTCGACCTCGCCATGCGCCCGCATGACGATGCGTTGCTCCGTGCCATACCCGCGGCGAAGGAGGAGCTGGATATCAACGTCGAACTGGCCTCGCCCGCCGACTTCATTCCGCTGCCGCTGGGTTGGGAAGATCGCAGTCCGTTGATCGCGAAACGATACCTGGCGTCTTTTTACCATTTCGATTTCTATTCGCAGGCCCTCGCGAAGCTGGAACGAGGGCATGGCCAGGACGCTGCTGACGTGCGTGCGATGCAGACGCACGGGTTGGTTGCCTTACCGGCACTCCGTGCGTACTTCGATGAGATCGAGCCGCAACTTTTTCGGTTTCCTGCGATCGACCCACCCAGTTTCCCGCGCGCAGTGGAAGCGTTGAGGGACGCGTGAGGCCGCAGGACCAACCCACCGACGTCCGCAGCGCCCTCAGCGCGGCACTCGGCCCCGCATTCACGCTGGGCCGCGAACTGGGCGGCGGCGGAATGAGCCGCGTGTTCATGGCGCGCGAGGAGATGCTCGAGCGCGACGTCGTGGTGAAGGTGCTCTTGCCGGAACTTGCACAGGGCCTCTCGGCGGATCGGTTCGCGCGCGAGATGCGACTCGCGGCGGGGCTAC
>JACMOE010000288.1 GCA_014378185.1 Gemmatimonadaceae bacterium
ATGTCCTGCGCGATGGTGAGACGGCGGCGCCTGCGGGGCTCCAGACGGCATTGCTCGCGTCGAACCGGCTTCAGGACATCCTCCTCGCTGAACTGCGACCCGGTCGCACCGGCAACGAGATCCTTCGTGCGTCGCTCGCACGTGCGCGTTCCGATGGCATCGACGGCACCATCTACAGTCACCCTATTGGATTGAATGGCCACGGTGCCGGCCCACTCATCGGACTGTGGGATTACCAGGATGGCGTTCCGGGCCGCGGCGACGCGCGCGTCATTCCCAGCATGTGGTTCTCCGTGGAGTTGCAGGCCACGACGCCAGTGCCGGAATGGGGTGGGCAGCCGGTGCGCAGCGCGCAGGAGGAGGACGTAATGCTCGGCGCCGATGGCGTTCCACACTGGGCGTGGAAGCGACAGACCGAGTACCACCTGATTCGCTAGGCAGCCCGGGACACCGATGATGTAGTTCCCGTCCGCATGGCTGGCGGAACGGAGCCGTCGGGAAGCTCAGTCGCGCTCACGTAGCCCGGTGTGCGCAGATCCCGTGTTCGAGAAGCCACATCACGGCAGGCTGTCAGCAAGTGGCCTCGCAGCCTTCCGGTGAACTCAATGCATGCTGCAGTGATTCGCGCTCGCCAGCTCCAGCACGGGGATCGCAATCGCTGACAGCGATGCGCCCACCGGCAGTTGGCCCTCTTGTGCGATTACCACGTTGCCGAAGCCGGATGCAAAGAACTGGAGTTGCGCCGCGACGTCAATCGTGCCATCGGGTTTGACCATCACATGCGCCAGCTTCACCGCCTTGCCATAGGGCGCTGACATGTTCTGCACGGCATACACGTCGTACATTGCGCCCGCTGGCGCCTGGCGTGCGGAGACCTCGACCGCGTCCACCGGGCCAAGACTGCGGATCACTGCCTTGCCCTTCGCCATTGCTGCTGACGGCACCACCAACATGTGATGCTCGATGCGAAGTCCCACATTCTGGCGCCCCAGGTTCGCGGTGCCGGATCCGGATGGGACAGCGTTCGCAACGAACACCAGCGCCTGCGGCGCCTGTCCGATGCTGATCTGCGCCTTCACACGCTGGGTCGCGACGTCGATCACAGCGACACTGTCCGCGTTCTCGAGCCCGACGTACACGCTCGCGTTGTCCGCACTCGGCCACAGGCCGTGCGGCGTGTCGCCCGTCGCGATCGTCGTGACGAGCGACGGTGTGCCGCTATCCCGACGATATACCTTCACTGCATTCTCTCCGCCTACGGTCACGTACGCGAGCTTGTCCGTTGCCGTCGTCACGAAGTTGACGTGGTTCGTCACTGGTCCAGTCTCGATTGTGCCGAGTACGGCGAAGCGCTGCGCGTCGACGATCACGGTTTTCCCAACATCCTTCAACGTCACCCACACTTCCTGGCCGTCCGGACTGGCCGCGAGGTTGGGAGAGAAGGGTGATGGCATGACAATCCGCTTCACCACGCGGTGCGATGCCACATCGATGACCGTGAGCTCTGCCGTGCGCGACGAGTTGACGAACGCGTACTTGCCGTCGGGTCGAAAGATCACCATGGCGACACCGTCAGTGGTCGGAATGCGACGCGTCTCGCGCATGGCACGCGGATCGATCACCGACACGTATCCTTCACCGCGCACGGCCACCCACAGCTCCCTCCCATCCGGCGTGAAGAACGCCTCATGCGGCGCTCGGCCCACATAGACGGTGCCTCGCACGCGATTCGTTGCCGTCTCGATAAGCGTCACGGCGTTCGACGTCACGCTGATCGCCGCGAGCCACTTGCCGTCGGGCGAGAAGCCGAGTCCGTGCACGTCGATCTCCTTCTTGTACAGTGCACCGAGCACGCCTGGCCGTGGGTCGCCAAGGGCGATGGTGCCGAGAAAGGTGTTGGTGCCCGGGTCGATCACGGACACCGTGTTGGACGTCTGGTCGCCGGTGTAGACGCGATCGTGCGACGAGGTCGGCATCGCGCCGGGCAGCGCAGGCGCCTGGGATGTACCGCGGGATGTCGCGCGCTGCGCGAGGGTTGCGGCAGTGGGCAGCAGGTTCGCCGCGACAAGCGCGAGCATGCTGAAGCGAACGGACGATGTCATGGCCATGGTGGGGTCGAGTGGGCGAGCGGCACGGAGGGGCCACGATGCCCGTTGCAAGAGTTGGCGCAGTTCGGCACCATCAGCGTGCCGTCACTCCACGTGCCAAGCGTGCGTATACTGCGGCAAAGCTCGCCAGCTGCGCGCGCATGTCCGCCGTCGGCGGACCAACCTGCGTCTCCAACGCCTGAAAGAGCGCACCGACGCGCATCTGCAGTTCGGCGATGGTGTCCGCCCGTTCGCGCCCATTCGCACCGACCGTCCCGCCGCCCTTCTGCTGGAGCGCCACCGTCGCACGGTACAGCGTGGTAACGGAGTCGAGCGCCACATGCCATCGCTCCCGCACCGCTGGCGATGCATCCTGTCGCACATCCGCCCGCACGGTGAAGTTCGCACGACCAATCACAGCGTCCCCCGACTGCAGCGTGACGGTGTACGCTCCAGGCTGCACCAACGCTCCC
>JACMOE010000289.1 GCA_014378185.1 Gemmatimonadaceae bacterium
CGAGAAAGACGAACGTGTTGCCTACGGCCTGCCAGAACCGCGCGTCACCCGCGAGCAGCCGCACGTTTTCCGCGCCGGCAAATGTCGGCGTGGTCACGAGATCCCAATGCAGCATCACGAGCGCGAGCGCGAAGATGACCGGATAGACGGAGAACGCCAGCAGGAAGGCCGCGGATGGCGCGGCCAGCAGCCAGCCCGTTCGCTCTTCAGCGCGCATCGATGATCTTGCGGGCTTCGGCCGCGGCGCGGGCGAGTGCGACCTTCACTGGCGTCACACCGTAGATGCCGGCAGCCTCGTACGCCTCGGAGAGGATGTCGAAGATCTCCACGATGTCCGGATCGAGGTCGATATCCCGCGTGTGCTCGACGAGCCGGGCGTACGCGGGCAGTGTCGGCGACTGGGCGAGTGAGCGCGCGAATCGTGCGTCGGTCGCCAGTCCGCGCCGATACGGCAACTGGCTGGCTTCCTCGATCAACAGGCGATCCGCCTCGGGCGACGTGAGGTACGCCACGAATTGCGCCGCGGCATCGACGTGCTGCGTCGTCGAGAAAATAGCCATGCTGCGGAGGTCCGCGAAGGCGTAGGCATCACCAGGCGCGGCGCCATCGGCCGACGGAATGGGAGCGACCGCGTAGTGCAGGTCTGGAGCCTTGGCGGCGTCCAGCTCGCGAAGAAACCACGGCCCGATGATCTTCATCGCCACGGTGCCATCCATGAAGGGATCGCGACCCAGCGCGAAGTTGGCCTTGGGTAGCAGGCCGCGCGCAAACCCCTCGCGGAGCACCGCGATGGCCGCTACCGCCGCGGGGTTGTCGAACTGGATGTGCCCATTCACCACCAGTGTGCGCCCACCCGAGCTCGCAAGATAGAGCGGATAGAAATCGTAGAAGCGTTCGAACCACGTGATCTTGAGCGGTGCCCACAGGGCCCAGTGATCCAGCCGCCCGTCGCCGTCGGTATCCCTCGCCAGCTTGCGAAAGGCCTCGAGGAGTTGCGTGTGATTCGTGGGAGGACTCACGCCGGCGGCCGCGAGCAGGTCCACATTGTAAAGGAGCATTTCCGGATTGGTCTTCCACGGAAATGAGTAGATGCCGCCATCCGGCAACCGCAGCGGCGCAAGCATGGCAGCCGTCGTTCGCTCATCCAATCGCGCCGCCGTGGGCGTGAGATTGTCGAGCCGCACAACTCCCTTCGCGCGCACGAGTCGAGACAGCAGGGCGGATGACACGTTGGAGCAGACATCCGGCGTAGCCCTGGCCACGATGGCGGCCAGCAGCACCTCCTCAGTGGAACGACCAGCCGGCAGCGGCTGCACGCGCACCTGGATATCCGGGTGCTCCCGGTTCCAGCGATCCGTGAGGCGCGACGCGAGCAGCACTACCTGCGGATTGGCCGCCGGCCAATACGTCAGGGTGATCGGCTCGACCGTAGCATGAAGATCAGTCACCAGCACGGAGCCGGACCGCGCATCAACGCGCACGCGCGCACCGTCCGCACGCGCGTAGACCCGCTGCAGCGGTACGCTCGCCAGCGAAGCGGAGCG
>JACMOE010000290.1 GCA_014378185.1 Gemmatimonadaceae bacterium
CCGAGCAGCATCATCAGGCTGTGCTCGCGCACGACCTCGCGGCTCATGAGGCGTCCGACGATGTGCGGCATCGCCGGGTTCGACGCCGAGAGCGCGACCAGGTGCGCGTAGGGAATCGCGCAGACCTCGGTGTCTTCGAGCGCGGTGGAACTGCTGGCGTGCGTGCCCTGCGCGAGTCCGTCCATTCCCATGAGTTCGCCGGCCATGTGGGAGCCGCTGACTTGTTCGCGGCCGTCGGCCAGCACCAGGCTCGACTTGAACGTGCCGCTGCGCACGGCGTAGGTGTACTGGAAGAGATCTCCTGCCGTGAACAGCGACTCGCCCGTGCGTATCTTGCGGCGGGTGAACGACATGGCGTCCCGCGTTTCCATGTCGGCGTGTTCCATGCCGCAGGGCAGGCACAGATCGCGCAGATGGCAGGCGGAGCAATTCGTGCGGATCGATGCGACCGTCGACGGGCGATCGCGAGTGGGAAAAGGAACGAGACGGGTGTTCGAAGTCATGTCGTGGAGCGTGGCGGTGGACATTGAAATGGTCTCCTGGGGGTCAATGCGTCAGTAGCGCGGGCGCGGCCGCCGAGTTGTTGTTGAAAACCACGGAGGCGATGCCAGGGTCGGCGCAGGGAACGGCCTTGAGCACATCCATGCCCATGCCGCCTTCGAGTTGCACGTCGAGCACGACGACCTCCGGATGCGTTGCGAAGATGCCGACGATGCAGGCCTTCGCCGTCTGCACCTGGCCGACGAGGTCCATCGAAGGCGCACCGAGCATCGCGGCGACGCGCGTGCGGATCGACGCCGAATCGTCGGCCAGAAAAACTTGGAGGGGGGGGTGCCGTGCGCCATGGATGCACTGTCGCGGCCGCTGGTGTTCTGGACCATCGGCGCGCGCTGAGTCGGTGCATGGGCGAACTCCGAAGCGATGCCGCGCGAAGGACTAGGGACCCTAGGAATCGTCCTAGGACCGTCGGTCCGGTACCGGCCTCGACCAGGCCGTGCTTGACGGCGGCGCGAACAGGCCGCCGAGCAACGCCGCGGCGTCTACCGGATCCTTGCCCAGCACGGTGGCGATGAGATTGAGCATGGCTGACCCCTCCCCGGAATCCTCAGGGTCAGAGGGTAGCGCACGCCAGCTACTGACGAGTCAGGCTATTTCTTCTTGATGGGCGTCACGGCATGATTGCGGCCGACCAGCGCCGGCAGCAGCGCCCGTTCGCGGGCGAGTTGCCGCCTGATCTCTGCCACCTGTCCCCGCGAACCATCGCCGATCACCGGATCGGGGGAGGCCACGGCGATCCAGAGCGTCGCGAAACCTGCGACGACGACCGCCGCCGGCCCCGACACGACGAGCCACACATGCCCGAATTTCCACCAGGGCTGCGCTGCGGGTTTGCTGTTGGTCATCGACTGTCTCCTTGTCTACCTGGGCACGAGAAACACGGACTTCTCGCTGATGTGCGCATCGCCGTTCGACGTGCCGATGCCGAAGTGAATCGGGTGCGAGCCTGCGGCGGCCGATCCGTAGGGGATCTGCACCCGCACAGCCAGCCAGCGCGATTCGGCGGGGCCGACCGCCAGTTGTGTTTCGGAAGCGATTTCCATCCCGGGCAGGCCCGTCGCGCTGATCACGTACCGCTGCGGCTGCTCGGTCGCATTCATGATCTGCAGCCGGTATACGTTCTCCAGCTTGCCGCCGGCCACGATGCGCGAGAGCGCCGCACGGTCCCGGATGACATCGACCTTCAACGGCGTGCGCGTGACCAGACTCGCCAGCAGCGCGATGCAGATCGCCGCGAGGATGGCGCCGTACACGAGCACGCGCGGACGCAGCGTCCGCTTCCAGATCTGCGGCTCGCTCAGGCCTTCGGCGAGCGCACTTTGCGTGGTGAAACGGATGAGGCCGCGTTCGTAACCCATCTTGTCCATCACGCTGTTGCACACATCCACGCAGCCGGCGCAGCCGATGCATTCGTACTGCAGCCCCTTGCGGATGTCGATGCCGGTGGGACACACGTTCACGCACAGGGCGCAGTCGACGCACGCGCCGAGCGGCGACTGCGCGAGATCGAGCTTGCGCGAGCGCGCGCCGCGCGGCTCGCCCCGCGCCGCGTCGTAGCTGACGATGAGCGTGTCCTTGTCGAACATCGCGCTCTGAAAACGCGCATAGGGGCACATGTACTTGCACACCTGCTCACGCATGAAGCCTGCGTTGCCATAGGTCGCGATGGCATAGAAGAACACCCAGAACACTTCCCAGGAGTCCATGCGTGTCTGCAGGAATTCCATGCCCAGCTCGCGGATCGGCGTGAAGTAGCCGACGAAGGTGAAACCGGTCCACATCGCCAGGCCGATC
>JACMOE010000291.1 GCA_014378185.1 Gemmatimonadaceae bacterium
ATGACGGTGGCCTGAGGCGAAAGGACGCCGGCCGCTGCCATCACCTGAAGCCCGCCATCACGACGGCCACCCAAGCGAATGTCCGTGATGATGAGGTCGAAGGAACGGGAGGCGAGCATCGCCTTGGCGCGCTCCAGCGACGCCGCCGCAACCACCACCGTTCCGTCAACGTCAAAAAGCTCGACGAGAACATCGCGGATGCAGATTTCGTCCTCCACGATGAGGACACTCGGTTGGGATGTCTGGGTCATGCGCAACTGCAATGGCGAATAGTGCGCCGCGCGCGAACTGATCGCGCAACTATATATCATTCAATGCTTTAGAATGATTTCTACTAACGACATGTGGTGTTTGTGTCGTCCGGAATTCGGTCATACAAAAAATAAGCTGATCGAATATCGGTCACTTGGTTGCTGGACGTTTCAGTTTTTCCAGCAAGGTGGACCGAGCAATACCCAGCACTTTCGCCGCCTGCGCCTTGTTTCCGTCTGTCGAGCGGAGTGCCTCGCCAATGGCGCGCCATTCGGCCTGCTCCAGGGTCAGTGGCCCAGCTGGCGGTACGGCACCACGCACGGGAAGGCCCAGATGCCGAGCCTCGATGGGAGCGCCTTCGGAGAGGAGTGCGGCGCGCCACAACGTGTTCTTCAGCTCCCGTACGTTGCCGGGCCAATCGTAGCGCTCGATGGCCCGTGTCGCTCCAGCGGCCAGTCGTGCGCCAACCGGGAGGAACAGTGCGGTCAGCGCTGGCAGCTCGTCGCGCCGCTCGCGCAGTGACGGGAGGCTGAGCGTGAGCACTTGCAGCCGGTAGTACAAGTCTGCCCGGAAGCGTCCTTCGCCCACGAGTGCCGCGATGGGCCGGTTGGTTGCCGCGAGCACGCGCGCTTCGCTTCGCAGTTCCGCGGTACCGCCAAGGCGACGAAAGGTGCGATCCTCCAGCACCTTCAGGAGCTTGGGTTGCACCTCGGGCGCAATCTCGCCTACTTCGTCGAGAAAGAGCGTGCCCCGATTCGCCACCTCCAGCAAGCCGCGTTTCGCCACCTTGGCGTCGGTGAACGCGCCGCGCTCGTGGCCAAACAGCTCGCTCTCCAGGAACGTCGCGCTCAGGGATGCGCCATTCACTTCGACGAATGGCTGCGCGGCGCGCGACGAGCGGTCGTGCACGCGACGCGCCACATAACCCTTGCCGGTTCCAGTCTCGCCCACGATCAACACCGGCACCTCATCGTTGCGCGCCGCCACTTCGATGAGCCGCTCGAGCGAGGGAGGCGCGTCCGCGTGACCCGCGTCGCCAGGGCCGTCTGGCTGACGCGCGCGCAGGCGCGATACTTCCCGCCGGAGGCGTACCAGTTCCGCCGCGCGGGTGACGGCCGCATCGAGCGTATCGAGATCCACGGGCTTCTCCAGGAAATCGAGTGCACCCTGCTGCATGGCGCGTACAGCGGTTGGCACGTCGGCATGCCCGGTGAGCATGATCACGCCAAGCTCCGGGTCGTCCGCCCGCAACGCTTCGAGCAGCAACAAGCCATTGGCATCAGGCAGCCGGAGGTCCACCAGCACCACGTCCGGCGCGTGCTCGGCGGCGGCCTGGCGGCCCTCGCTCGCCGAGGCGGCCGTGCGCGCGGCGTATCCAAGCGTGTCGAAGAAGTCCGCGAGCGTCTCTCGCACGGTGCGATCGTCATCGACGACGAGTACCGAGATCATGGTCGCGCCTGCGGGCGCACCGCCTCGCGTGCCTTCACGCCGGAGGCAGGACGATGGTGGTCGTGGTTCCTGCCTCGGGCGCACTCTCCATCGAGATGGTACCGCCGTGCTCCTCGATGATGCGCTGGCAGAGCGCGAGCCCGATGCCGGTGCCGCCGGGCTTGGTGGAGAAGAAGATCTCGAATACCCGCGGCAGCACGTCGGCAGGAATCGCGGCACCGCCGTTGTGGAGGCGGCATCGCCATCCGCCATGCGCATGCACGGCGGTGTGCAGCGTGAGGTCACTTCCTGTGGGTGCGGCATCGCTCGCGTTCACCAGCACATTGATGAACACCTGCGACAGCTGTTCCGCATCGATGGCGCACCGCGCCACGGGTCCGGCACGCGTGCGATGCAGCAGTTGCGCGCGGCTTTCCAGGCGACCCCGCTGGTTCTCGATGACCTCGTCCCACACGGCCTCGGGGTCGCCAGCCTGCAGATGAATCGGATTGGGTCGGCCGAATTCCAGGAGCGCGGTGACCATGCTGTTCAGCCGCTCCACCTCGCGAAGGATGCGACCTACGTTGCGCTCGACGACGGGGTCGTCCTTGACGCGAAAACGGAGGAGCTGCGGGGCAGACGAGAGGCCGAAGAGCGGGTTCCGCAGCTCGTGTGCGACGCCGGCCGATACTTCACCGATCGCCTCGAGCCGCCGCTTGTGCCCAAGCCGCTTCACGAGCCACGCCCGCTCGATGGCCGCCGCCATCTCGGCCGCTACGGTAGCGAGAACGCGTTGTACCTCCTCCAGCCGGTGCGGTGCTGGCATCTCATTGGCGGAGAGCGTGACCGCACCCAGCACGCCTTCGATGCTCGACATGGGGGCCGTGATCTCCATTCCCGCGCCCACGATCCTTGTCACGACGCGTCCACTGGCCAACGCTTCGCGCCATGAGGGACCCAGGCGTGCGTCAAGCTGTTCCGTTTCCTCCGGCGCAAATCCGGACTGGTGGACCAACCGGAGAGCGGCAGTGACGTCGTCCGCGAGGGCAATGGCCACGGCATCACACGACATGGTGCGCCTGAGTTGCTGCGATACTTCCTGGAGCACGCGCTCGACGCTGATGGTGCGCGCGAGGGCCATGCCCGTATCGATCAGCACCTCGCGCGAGCGGTGACTCAGCGTGATGTCCACGGTGGAGAACACGTAGCCCGTGACGGCCTCGGCGTCAGAGAGCGCGCTCAGCTGCATGAGAAAGATGCGCTCTTCCGTGGGCGAGCTGCAGGGAAATTCCCAGCTGAGCGAGGAGGCGCGCCCCTCCGCCAGCGTCGTCATCGCATGCTCGACCTGCGTCCGCACCATGGGGTCCGAGATGGCATCCCAGATGGATGCGCCCAGCACCGCCTGGTCGTCGCAGAGCTGCGGCGCACCGTTCGACTGGGCGAAACGCGCCCAGGACCTGTTCATCAGGGTGATGCGCCCTTCCAGATCCACCGAGTACACGGTGATGGGAAGGGCGTCAAGCACCCGGCGCTCGAGCGGTTGCATGTCCGGATATTACCGGTGCGGCACGGTGGACGGAAGCAAAGCGCACGCATGCACGACGGGGCGAGGCCAGTTCGGCCCCGCCCCGTCGCGCTCGCACCCGTTCAAGATCTACCGGCGCTTGCCTTTCGTGCCCTTCTTTGCCGGTGCCTTCTTCACGGCCTTCTTCGGCGCCGGCTTCCTTGCTGGCGCCTTGGTCGCCTTTTTGGCGGCCGACTTCTTTACCACGGCCTTCTTCACCACGGCCTTCTTCACCACGGCCTTCTTCACCGCGGCTTTCTTCGGTGCACCCTTGCCCGCAGGCTTGGCCGGCACCTTTTTCACTGCCGCCTTCTTGACAACGGTCTGCTTGGTTGCCGCAGCCTCCTTAGCAGGAGCGGCGTTGCCAACCGGCGTCTTCCTGGCCGGCGCATTTGCCTTGGCCGGAGCCTTGACAGGGGTGCCCTTTCTGGGCGCGGTCGCAGCGCCCGCGATGTCACCGTTGAACGCGGAGCCGCGCACGACGGAGGGCTTGTTACCCGGATCCTTGATGGCCGGATGCCGCGACGCCGTTACCGGGGCTGTTGCCGCCTTGGGGGCGGCGCTGGGCTTCGCGGCGCTCGGCTTCGCACTGCTGCTGGAGCTGGACGGGGGCGAAATGGGACGGCCGCTGCCGCCAGACTTGGGTGCGCGCGCCACGACGAGCGGACTTTCCTCCTCCTCGTCATCGCCGTCCACGACAGGGGTCGCGAGACCCTCCTCGTCCTCCTCCTCCGCATCGTCGGTGCTGTCCCACAGGTCGTCGCTGTCGTCCTTGTGGGTCGTCCAGCCGCCGTCCTCGTCCTCATCGTCGTCGTAGGACGACGATCCGCCGCCGCCGCCGCCGTAGCCAAGATCGTCGACGTCATCGTCGCGATCCGAGAACCTGAGCTCCTCGTTCAACTCGTCACCGCGCGGCATCACCGCCTCCTCTTGAGATAGGACAGTCGGACATTCGAACCTCGCGAACGTCGCAGCGCCGGGGTGCACGACACGTGCCCTCCGACGCGCGCCACCGCTCGTCATACAGTGTCGTAGTAAGGCAACACGCGGAGTACGTCAAGCGCATGCTCCCGATGTCGCTCTGCCGAGCACAGGGATTGCCGCCAAATCAGTCGCCGATGGCCGGCTCCGGCAGCACGCCGTGCGACGCCCTGTCCGGCGAGGTCAGCTTCGACACCGCCCACCTGCCGAGGTCGTCGAGGTAGGTATACATGACGGGCACGACGAACAGGGTGAGCAGGGTGGACGTAATCAACCCCCCGATTACCGCACGGGCCATGGGCGCCCTCGCCTCGGCGCCAGCGCCGATCGCCAGCGCCAGCGGGAGCATGCCGAAGATCATCGCGACCGTCGTCATGATGATCGGACGCAGGCGTATCCGGCCGGCGGCGAGCAGTGCGTCGGCCCGCTGCTGTCCATCTGCACGAAGCTGGTTGGCGAAGTCCACCAGCAGGATGCCGTTCTTGGTGACGAGCCCCATCAGCATGATGATCCCGATCATCGTCATCACGTTGATGTTGCCGCCCGTCACGAGCAGCGCGAGCGTGACGCCAATGAAGCTGAGCGGCAGCGCGAGCATGATGGCCAGCGGTTGCAGGAACGATCCGAACAGCGACGCGAGGATGAGGTAGATGAACACCACCGCCAGCCCCAGTGCACTGAGCACGTAGCCCTTCGTCTCCTCGAGACTCTGCACGTCTCCGCCAAAGACCGTGTGATAGCCTGGCGGAAGGCCGATGGCGTTGACGGCTTGTTGAACGTTCTTCGCGACAGCCCCCATGGCATAACCAGGCAGCACTCCCGCCCTGATCGTGACCTGCTGCTCGAGCTGGCGCCGCTCGATCTGCTGGGGACCCACGCCAGCGCGGACGTCGGCCACCTGCGACAACGGAACCATGGACGGCAGGCCGCTCTGCGCGTTGGTGAAGGTGCTGGCCACGGGCAACTGCGACACATCTTCCGACGAGCTCCTGAGGGAATCAGGGAACACCACCACGACGTCGTGCGAATACCCCTGCGGATCTTCCCATGTGGTCGCGCGCTTCCCGGAAAACAGCGGCTGCAGGGTGGCAGCCACGCTTCCCACGCCGAGTCCCGCGCGCCACGCCTCCTGTCGGTCCACGTGGACGTCGAGCTGTGGGATGTCGCCGTCGTCGCTCGAATTGGCGTCCGCCACCCCCGGTACCGACTTCACGGCCTGAAGGGCGCGGTCCGCCGCAACCTTGAGGCGCGACGCCTCGGCCCCCTGCACGTTCACGATCAGTGGCGGAAAGCCTCGGCTGAAAATCGAGGTCTGCCCCATGATGGACGG
>JACMOE010000292.1 GCA_014378185.1 Gemmatimonadaceae bacterium
CACGCTCGGCCCGCTCGCCACCGACATCGCCCCGGCCTACGACCACATCACGAGCGCGATCGGCGCGGCCATCATCGCCCAGGCCGGCACCGCCATGCTGTGCTACGTCACTCCCAAAGAGCACCTCGGGCTGCCCAACCGCGACGACGTGAAGACCGGCGTGATCACCTACAAGATCGCTGCACACGCGGCGGACCTGGCCAAGGGGCATCCACGCGCGCAGGAGTGGGACGACGCCATCAGCAAGGCGCGCTTCGACTTCCGCTGGCGCGACCAGTTCAACCTCGCGCTCGATCCGGTGACCGCGCTGGCGTATCATGATGAAACGCTGCCGGCCGAAGGCGCGAAGGTAGCGCACTTCTGCTCGATGTGCGGGCCGAAGTTCTGCTCGATGAAGATCACGCAGGATGTGCGCGAGTATGCGGCGCGCCTTCGCGGCACGGGGTTGGACGGCGTGCAGGCGGGCATGCAGGCCAAGGCTGACGAATTCCGCGAATCCGGTGGCGAGATCTACCTGCCAGCGCCGGTGGAAGCCGGGATGCCATGATGGAAGGGCGCCGCGACATCGGGTCGCTGTACCTCGTGGCCACGCCGCGCACCGGCATGCCGGAGGGGGAGTTTCTCGAGCGCGTGCATGCCGCGATGGAAGGCGGCGTGGACGTGCTCCAGCTCCGGTGCAAGGAGTGGGATGCGCTACCGTACCTGCGACTCGCCGAACGGGTTGCGCGGCTGGCGCGCGACGCGGGCGTTCCGTTCTTCGTGAACGACCGGCCCGACGTTGTGCTGGCCGCGGGAGCGGATGGCGTGCATCTCGGGCAGCAGGACTTGCCCGTTGCGTGGGCTCGTCGCATGGCGCCCGGCTTGATGATCGGGCGTTCGAGTCACGAGCCGGCGCACGCCGAGCAGGCGATGGTGGAGGAGGCGAGCTATTTCGCGGCGGGACCGGTGTGGGATACGCCGACCAAGCCTGGCCGGCGCGCGGCCGGCCTGTCGTACGTGCAGGACGTCGCATCGCGCGCGACAGCCGTTCCGTGGTTCGCGATTGGCGGTATCAACCTCGACAACGTGCACGAGGTGCTCGAGGCCGGCGCAACGCGCATCGCTGTTGTGCGGGCCATCCTCGACGCGCGCGATCCAGCGGAGGCGGCTCGTGGCTTTGTCGAGGCGCTCGCGCAGGCGGCGCACTCCGTGGAGCAGGAGGCCGTATGTACGTGAACGGCGAGCAGTACGCGCATCGCGACGGCCTCACCCTGCATGCGTTGCTGGCCGAGTTGCAGGTGGAGCAAGGCGCTGTGGTGGTGATGCACGACGACAAGCTGTATGGCGCCGGCAAGATTCCCGACGTGCTCGTGGCGGCTCCCGACGTGATCGAGATCGTCACGATGATGCAGGGAGGATGACGCGGATGCACGAGGCAGGATTGCAGCGCGGCGACGATCCGCTCGTCATTGCCGGCCAGACATTCCGCTCCCGGCTCATGGTGGGCACGGGGAAATACACCGACTTCGCCATCATGCGCGAGGCACTGGTGGCCAGCGGCGCGGAGATCGTGACGGTGAGCATCCGTCGCGTGGAACTGGGTGCGCCCGGTCACGTGGGCATCCTCGACGCGATCGACTTTGCGTCATACCAGTTGTTGCCGAATACGGCGGGATGCCGTACGGCGGATGAAGCGGTGCGGGTCGCACGGCTCGCGCGGGCAATGAGCGAGACGAACTGGGTGAAGCTCGAGGTGATCCCCGACGCCAAGTACCTGCTGCCCGATCCTGTCGAGACACTGCGTGCGGCCGAGATTCTCGTGGACGCTGGCTTCGTCGTGCTGCCCTACATGCACGCCGACCCGGTGCTCGCGCGCCGGCTGGCGGAGGTGGGTTGCGCCACGGTGATGCCGCTCGCCTCACCCATCGGATCGGGGCGCGGCATCCTGACGCGCGCGGCGCTCGAGATCATCGTCGAGGAGGCCACGGTGCCTGTAGTGGTTGACGCGGGACTCGGCGTGCCGAGCGAGGCTGCGGCGGCGATGGAACTGGGTGCCGATGCGGTGCTCGTCAACACGGCTATCGCCGAAGCGAGAGACCCGGTCGCGATGGCGGCCGCATTTCGCAAGGCTGTGGAGGCGGGACGCGAAGGATTGCGTGCCGGTCGCATGGCCACGCGCGCGCACGCCAGCCCAAGCAGTCCCACCGCCGGTGTGGTGCGGATGCCGGAGCCCGAAGTGCCAGTGTGAACCACGCGAACGGATCACGAGACCGCGTGTGCTGATGTGGCGATGAGCCAGCCAGTGCCGACGGTGCTGTCCATCGCCGGTAGCGACCCGAGTGGCGGCGCAGGCATTCAGGGCGACCTGAAGGCACTTGCTGCACTGCGCGTGCATGGCTGCGCCGTGGTGACAGCGATCACCGCGCAGAACACGCGCGGCGTGCGCGACGTGTGGCCCGTATCGGCGGACGTCGTGGTGCAACAGTTGACGACGCTGCTCGACGACGTACAAGTGCATGCGGTGAAGATCGGCATGCTTGGCGACGCCTCGATCGTGCGCGCGGTGGCTGGCGTGCTTCGACGCTTTCCGGATGTGCCCATCGTGCTGGACCCCGTGCTGCGCGCGAGCGCCGGTGGAACGCTGCTCGAGCCCTCGGCGGTCGCCGTGTTCCTCGATGAGCTCGTGCCGCTGGCGACGGTGGTCACGCCCAATGCGGCGGAGGCGGGGGTCCTCACGGGCGAACCTGCGCCGACCTCGCCGGAGGATGCAGGGCGTGTCGCGCAGCTCCTCGTGGCGCGTGGCGCGGCGGCGGCACTGGTGACGGGTGGGCACCTCGAAGGCCGCACGACGAGCGTTGACGTCCTGGCTACGGCACGGACGCTCGAGACATTTTCCGTGGCGCGCATTGCCGGGGATGGTGCGCATGGCAGCGGATGCGCGCTGTCGTCGGCGATTGCCGCATTGGTCGCGCGAGGGTATGGCCTGTCGGCGGCGTGTGCGGAGGCCCAGCAGTTCGTCGCGCGAGCCATTCATGCCGGCCAGCATCTCGGCATCGGCCACGGCGTGCAGCCGGTACATCCACTTGGCGCCATGTGGGCCGCGGCGTTGCCGTTGATCGATCACCCGTCAACGCTCCCCCACCATGACTGACATTCCGACCTCCGATGTGATCGGGATGGCGTCGCCGCTCGTGCGCTCGATTGCGCTGTTCGTGGCCGCAGGATTTGCGGAGGTGGGCGGCGGCTACCTCGTGTGGCGGTCGTTGCGCGATGGACGCGGCGTACTGATCGGTCTGCTGGGCGGCGCGCTGCTGGTGCTCTACGGCGTGATTCCCACGTATCAGACGTCGTCCTTCGGACGCACGTACGCGGCCTATGGCGGATTCTTCGTCGTGCTGTCGCTGCTGTGGGGATGGGGGATGGATGGGCGCCGGCCCGATGTGCCGGACGTCATGGGTGCGCTGGTGTGTCTGGTTGGCGTCGGCGTGATCATGTACTGGCCCAGGGGCTGAGCGGAGACATCCGCTAACGCTCGCCGCCGAGCGTCGCGCGCACACGACACAACGCCTCACCCCGCGCTCGAGTGCGGAGTGAGGCGTTGAGTTTCGATGCAGGTTACTTCACCAGCGACTTCTGTACTTCCTTGCCTGCCGCGAGATGCGCCACGAATTCGGGTGCGACCTTCTCCTCGAGGGCCTTGAGTTCGGCGTTCTTCGTTGCCGGCAGCAGCTGCGTGGTGACCGCATCAATGACCGCCTGGTGATAGCTCACCTCGTGGTCGATGTATGCGTTGTCGAATGCCTTGCCCTTGGTGGTGCGCAGCGACTTCATGGCCGCCACGTGATCGATGTACAGCGCGAAGTCCTTGCCCGGTGGCGTGGGCTTCACGTGGAGCTTGCGCGCGAGGTCACGTCCGAGCTGGCGGACGGCCTTGTGGTCGCGCACCATCATCGACGCGAAACGGCGAACTTCCTTGTTGCGGCTCTTCTTGAGGGCCACCTGGCTGGTCTCGATGTCCCAGCTGTTGGCGGCATCGAAGATCGCGACAATGGTGGGATCGTCGAGCCCGGCTGCCACTGCGGCGCGAACGGGGGCACGCGAGGCGGTGAGCGCGGGCGATTGAGCGCCAGCCAGCGGTGCGGCGGCCAGGGCCGCGAGGGCGAGAAGCAGGGTTGGGTTCTTCATGAGTGGTGGCACCGAGAAAGGTTGGTAGCGTTCTCATCGCGTCGCGCGAGAATCGCGCGGGGCATCAGTGTAGATCGAGCAAGGAAGGTGCCGTCAGCCCGCCGCGCGGAGCGCTGCATCCGGTTGTCGTTGGGGCAGTCATTCGCCCAACTCGGACAAGCCTCGCTGCTGGGTCAGTTGGGGGCAGACGCCGACCTCGTGCGTACGGCAGGCACCGGCCTGGGGCGAAAAGCAGGTCCGTGACGGCCCGCTGGACGACAGCGCACCGCTCGGTTGCCGTCGCCTGCCGCTCGTGCGAGCTTGGACGATGGAATGGGACCGATGGCCTCTCGAGCGCCTGCTGGATGTGCGGATCCGCGACCTCGGCCTTCGGCTCGAGGGTACGTGGGTGGAGTCCTGCATCGATGAGCTCTACAGCGAGCTCGGGAAGCGAGGCATCGTGCTGCGGCCGCACTGCTGGTTGTCCGACGAATGGTTCTCGCCCACGAACGTGCCGGGCATCGGGATTCCCTTCTACCTCATGCATCCGCGCCTCATCCGGCTGGAGCGGAAGATGATGCTGGAGGCGGAAGGTGCGTCGCGCGCCGAGTGCATGCGCATCCTTCGGCACGAGGCGGGACATGCCATGCAGCATGGCTACCGGTTGCATCGCCGGCCCAGCTGGCAGCGAACGTTCGGCAAGTCGTCGACGCCGTATCCCCTGTCGTACCGCCCGAAGCCGGCGAGCCGGCGCTTCGTGCAGCACCTTCGCGCGTACTATGCGCAGGCGCACCCGGACGAGGACTTCGCCGAGACCTTTGCGGTGTGGATGCAGCCGAGGGCGCGGTGGCAGAAGCGCTACGAAGGCTGGCCCGCGATGAAGAAGCTGGAGTATGTCGATGCGCTGATGACGGATCTCGCGGGCACGCGTGCGCCGGTCAACACGCGCGTGCGTGCGTTTCCGGTGTCGAAAAACAGCCTCACTCTCCGCGAGCACTACGAGGAGAAGCGATCGTTCTATGCGGTCGACTTTCCGAGCACCTACGACGCCGAGCTCCAGAAGGTGTTTTCCGCGGCGCCGAGGCATGCGGCCAAGGAGCTTGCATGGCGATTCATCACGCGCCATCGCGTGGAAGTGCGCCGCCTGGTTTCGCGATGGACTGGCGAGTCCGATTTCACGGTCGACCAACTGCTGCGCGACATGACGGGTCGCAGCAGGGCGCTGCAACTTCGCATCGGCGGCCGTGACGCGACGGTGCTGATGGATTTTGCCGGTATGCTGGCCGTGCGCTCGGTCCACTTCCTCTATCGACGGCGCGTCTCCATTCCCCTATGAGCCCATCCCGCCGCAAGCTTCGCGTGCTCGTCCTCATCGCGCCTGGCCTCACGCCGCCCGACGACATCGCGCAGCGCAGCGAGCAGGAGCGGCACGGCTGGAAGACGGAGTACGACGTCCTCACCACGCTTCGCGCGCTGGGCCACGAGGCGCGGCCGCTGGAGGTGCAGGACGAACTCGCCCCCATCCGTCGGGAGGTGGATGAGTGGAAGCCGCATGTCGTGTTCAACCTGCTGGAGGCATTCTTCGACCTGCGGGAGTTCGACCAGCACGTGGTGAGCTACCTCGAGCTCCTTCGCGTGCCGTACACGGGATGCAATCCACGCGGGCTCGTGCTGGCGCGCGACAAGGCACTCGCGAAGAAGATCCTGACGTACCACCGGATTCCCGTGCCGAAGTTCGACGTGGTGCACGAAGGTCGCCGCGTGCGCCGGCCCAAAACGCTCAAATTTCCGCTCATTGTCAAGAGCCTCACGGAAGAGGCCTCGACGGGCATCGCGCAGGCAAGCGTCGTGTGGAACGACGAAGAATTGGAGGCTCGCGTGCGGTTCATCCACGAGAGCACCACGGGCGATGCCCTGGTCGAGGAATTCATCGAGGGGCGGGAGATCTACGTCGGCGTGCTCGGCAACAAGCGGCTGACCGTGCTGCCGCCATGGGAGTTGTTCTTCGAGCACACCGCTCCGGGCAGCGTGCCGATCGCAACGGAGCGCGCGAAGCACAACCTCGATTACCAGTCACGACATGGCATCACCGAGGGGCCGGCGAACATGGAGCCGGCGTTGCGCGACCGGCTCGTGAGCACCGCGCGGCGCATCTATCGTGCCCTGTCGCTGGATGGATGCGCGCGCCTGGATTTCCGCCTGCGTGCGGATGGCACCGCGTTCTTCATCGAGGCGAATCCCAACCCCGAGATCGCCAGCAAGGAAGAGTTCGCGCAGTCCGCGCTGCATGCAGGGATGCGCTACGAGAAGCTGATCGACACGATCGTGTCGCTGGGCATTCGGCGCGGAGCGGTGTGACGGCCAGGGGGCGCGCCCAAACTCTGCGCGCCACACCTGCCTACTGCTTCACCGACCACGGCACCGTGAGCTGGTCGGCACCCCACGCGAAGCGCAGTTCACCCCGCGCCGGTCCTGGTTCTATCGACGGAATCAGCCACATCGTGAGGCTCTCGATCGAACTCGCCAGCGTGGTGTGCTGCAGGTCGACACGCGCCACGTCACTGCTGTCGACATACACCATGGGCGCCTGCCCCACATTCCGTTGCACGACGAGCGTCCACGTTGTCCGGCCGGGAATGGTATAGAGTACGTACGTTCCCTTCGCGATCGTGGCGCCGCCGAGCACCAGGTCCACGTCGGTGGCGAGTGTCGTCACGCCATTGGCACCGAGGCGCCAGGGCTTGTTGTACGGGAGCAGACTGTCCGTGTGCAGGGTGCGCCCACGAAGGTGCGGCTGGCCGTAGTCGAGACGGATGGCCAATGGCTTCGCAGCGGGAGTCGCGGGAGCGGCGGCTGTAGTTCCCGCCGGTCGCGGAGACGACAACGTGACTTCAGCCGTGCCTCGGCCGCTCGGAGCGGGACGGAGCATTGCCTGCGCGTTCCCGCGGGTGGAAGCAACGAGCGTGAGGGCGAGTATCAACCGGAAGGTGTACGCCATTCTATGTATCGTGTTTGGGTTGCGCAGTGGCCAGCCCGCTAACGTTACGGTGAGCCATACCTTCGCGCCAGCGTCTGGAGGCGGAGGGCAATTGGCATGACCTCGCCGCTACATGTTTCATGAACCGCCCAGCGCCTCTCGTCCCTCTCCACATTCAGGAGCGTCCCGCATGACGTCGACGTCCGCCCGTCCCCTCGCCACCCTTCGCGCGGCAGTCGCGCTGCACGGCCTCCTCTTCGGCATCGCCGCTTGTTCCGCGAAGGAGAAGGCGACCGACACCGCAGTGGGAGCACCTGCTTCGCCGCCAGCCGGCATGAAGTCCGACTCCATGGCCATGGGCGGTGCGGGCATGTCCGGCATGACGGCGCAGACTGGCGACCCCGATCGAGACTTTCTCCGCATGATGAGCGACCACCACAAGGGGCTCATCGCACTGGTGCACATGACCCAGGAGCGCAACGGCGTGGGAACAGCGAAGGCGGATGCCGCCACCATGGACAAGGCGCAGGACGCCGAGCTCGACGCGATGATGACCATGCTCGAGAAGACCTACAAGGATCCGTACGCTCCAAAGGTGCTGCCGGAGCACCAGGCCATGGCCGTCTCGCTCAAGCCGATGAGCGGCAAGGGCTATGAGCGTACCTTCTACCAGGACATCGTCAAGCACCACAACGAAGCCATCGCCATGATCGATGGCTACCTCCCGAAGGCAAGGAGCGCTGACGTCAAGACCATGGCTGAAAAGATGAAGGCAGATCAAGCGCGCGAGATCGCGGACTTTCAACAGAAGCTCGCGAAAATCGGCGGCTGACCGCCTCTACATCGCCATGTCCATCGACGTGGGCGTGGCGACCAGCACCGCTGTCACGAGCAACACGAGAATGGCCACGATAACCTCGACGCGGGCCGATCGCCGCAGGTGCACCGTGGCGGCGTCCGTGCCGAGTGTCGGCTGCACGAACCGCCAGTTGTAGAAACCCGTGAGTGCGACGACACCGAGAATGCCCAGCTTGACGAGGAGCGTGACGCCGTAGCGCGTGTCCCACAGGTTGGGCACATGCCCCACATGCAGCCACGCCGCAAACACGCCGGTGATGGTGACCACCGCGGCACTCGCGAGCGCCACGGGAGAAAAGGCGTTGATCAGGGCCGCGACCATCGGACCCCGCTCGCCGTCCGCGAGCGCCATCGCTGCGGGAAGGCCCGCCGTGAGCACGAGCGCCAACGAGCCGAGCCACCCACTTGCGGCCAGGATGTGCAGCGCATCAGCGAGTACGGCAAGCGCCCGAAAGCTCGGCGCCGAGGCGGCGTGACCGGCGAATGCGGGTGAGCAGGCCAGGATGACGACGCCGATGGCGGCCATATGCCATCCAGTACGCCGATGCATCGTGGAGTGTCCGACCACCGCGCGTGCACGTCGTGCGCGGTCCGCCACCTGGAACCCCACGCCGGCCACGGC
Organism: Gemmatimonadaceae bacterium; assembly: GCA_014378185.1. Lineage (GTDB taxonomy): Bacteria > Gemmatimonadota > Gemmatimonadetes > Gemmatimonadales > Gemmatimonadaceae > AG11. The sequence continues at coordinate 8,601 of JACMOE010000292.1, forward strand.
GAGGCCAACGAGCTGCAGCAGCCATCCCTTGCCCCACATGGTGTGCGCAATCATCTGTGCGGAAAGGCGGACATTCCACGCCCCGGCCGCGCCGTGCATCGCATACGACTGCGCCAGCAGGCGCAGGAGCAGCGTGACCGCCAGGATGCCGACAGCGATGTGGCCGATGCGCGCCGCCCTCGCTTCCGCACCGTCGAGCATCGGGGAATCCGGCGCCTGGTCCCGACGCAGCACGCGAAGCACCAGTTGGCGAACCACCACGCCGCCAATGGTGAGGAGCATCGCGATGAACTGCAGCCACCGAATGACGACGAAGGCGGGTGAGGTCACACCGAATCCGTCGCCCTCCGGCATCGACGCGACGTCGTGGTGCATCACCATGCCGCTCACGGTGGAGTCCGCGGCGCCGAGCATGGCGCCTGGCGCGATCACGAAGTCGAATCGTCCTCGCACCGGATGGCCGTCATCACCCGCGAGTTGCCATTGCACGACGTAGACGCCCGGTGGCAGCACTGCCGCAATCGATGCGACGACGATACGGTGTGACGCGACGCTGTAGTGCAACGTGCCCAATGCCACCGGCTTCCCGGTACCATCGAGGAGCGCAACGGTGGAGAAGGTGAGGTCCGGCACCTCGCTGAATTCCAGGCGCAGTTCTCGTGGAATCAGGCTGAGGTGTGCGCCCGACCCCGGGGCCGAGCTCTTCAGTCGCCCGTGTGCGTACGCCACGGCGGGGGCGAACACAATCAACCCAGCAAGCAGGGTCCCCAGGACGAGTCGCGAAAAACCGAGGCGCGGAATGGACGTCACGGCTTCATGTCGGGCATTCCCTTCATTCCCTTCATGTCATCCATCGTCCTGGGCGGCGCAGCCTTCTTCGCCTTCGCACGCCTGGTCGTGGACGGCTTGGCCGTTGCCTTGTGCTTCTTCGTCACCGTGGCCCTTGCTGATGCCCGCGCGGCGGGTGTGTGCGGCATTGCCGCAGTATCGCCTTTCGGCGTCATGTCCGCCATTCCGGCCATACGCGCCGATGCGCCGGGCGGCATGGCACCGTGCTTCGCCGCAGTCGTGTCGGCGGCCTTCGCGGGCGCCATGTGCATCCCCGCCATGCTATCGTGCGTGGCCGCAGCGGGAGCCATGCCCGGCATTCCGGCCATTCCCGCCATGCCTTTCATGGCGTCGAGCATGCTCGCCCCGCGCGCGAGTGTCGGCGCCGGCCACCCTGACATGATGTGCACGGCTGGGCCACCCATGTTCGCGATGCCCATCATTTCGCCCATCGTCGCCCACTCGGACACGGGCATGCGGTACGACGTCGCGTCGCGATAGCGGCTTGCGGCCTCGAGGATGACGCGCCGCTTCTGGTTGTGCGGCACGAGATCGTTGGCGAGGATGTCCGACACCACGTCGTGCATGGCGTGCAGGTTGTCGAAGATGATCGCTGCTTCCTGGTAGCGTTTCGAGAAGGTCGGCGCGATGGCGGCGGTCATCGGCATCACGCGCGGCATGTGCTCGGGGGCGTCCTCCAGCATCTGCCGGAACCGCGTCACCGCGGCAGCCACCCCCGCCTGTCGCTCCTCCTGTGACGCGCCAATCATGAGCGGCTCGTACAGACCCACCTGAAGCCAGTGATATCCCCAGATCAGTCCATTGAACTTCGGGTATGCATGCCGGAACGCGAGGGAGTACGGCTGGCCCTCCATCAGCTCCATGTTCTTCGGCACCGAGCTGAAGGCGAGATCAGGCCGCGTCTTGTAGTACGCCACGAGCTCGGCAATCGTCGCATCCTTCGCCGCCTGTGACATCTGCTCACTCGCAAGCACGTCGTAGATCTGCCGGTGCAGCAGGTGCGCCCAATCGAACATCATCTTCGCTTCCGGCGCCATCTTCGCGTAGTTCACCTCGATGGCCGCTTCCTCCAGCGGCAGGCGCGGTGGACTGACGAGCAACTTCTTCGTGATGAAATTGTACTCGCGCTCCTCGAGTTCGAACGTGGGAGCGTGCGCGTCGTTGTAGAGCCGCTCGTAGAGGATGGCGTGCCCGTAGTCGAACGCCGCGAACAGGCGGTCAGCGCCGGGATAACTGTCGCGGAATGTCCAGTTGAACCGTCCGGGCAGGTACATCTGCTCGTACGACGTGGACCACTGCGCACCCGCAACGCTCGGCGTCGCACCGAGCGCGGCGCTCATCCCGACGCCCACGAGCACGGCCCCAACCACATATCGGTAGCCACGAGCCACTCCCACGTCAGTGCGGTGCATGGTCATCGCCCGCCAGGAAAGAGGGAACGCACGCCAAAAGCATAGGCGCTGCCGAAGGTGACGTACCACCCCTGCTCCGGACCGTTCAGCCGGCGTCCCAGGC
>JACMOE010000293.1 GCA_014378185.1 Gemmatimonadaceae bacterium
GGCGTCCGCCAAACAGGTAGAACCCGCCATCCGCTGCCGGCCCGAGCACGGACTCAGGCCCGTTCGACGATGCGCTGAGCAACGTCGCGGCTTGCATCAGTACATCAGCGGTCAATTGTGGCGAGTCGGCACCGATGAAGAGCACGGCCCGATGTCGCGACTGGAGGAGATCGTAGACGTGGGCAAGGCGCTCGCCCAACCCACCGTCGCCCTGAGCCACGACTGGAAAGCCAATCCAGCACGCGTGCGCGGCGACGTCGCTCTCCGCGACGGCCCAGTAGGGCGTCAGCAGCCCCGGCGCGAGACGACATGCGTCATCAACGATTTCTCGCGCGACGTCCACTGCGATCCGATAGAACTCTTCCGCTGCCTGCGTGCCGATCACACTCGCCAGGCGCGTCTTCGCAGGCGTGTAACCCGGCGTCTTCACCCACACGGCGATCGCAACTGTCGTAACGCGCCCGTCTGGAATGTCGATGCTCCCACCCACTGCTACGGTGCCACTCCTTTCAGGCTGATCGAGCGCACCGCGCACGCGCTGCCGCACAAGCGCAAGCCATTCAGGAAGAGCCTGACGTGCCGTGAGCGTCACATGTCGAAGCGTGGTGCGAGCCCACCCACGTTCGCTGTAGCGCCGCGCGCTTGTGCGAAGCGTGCCACCGGTCGCCTGGACCGCAATGCCGGCGCGTCGTGCGCGCCACACAAACAGGTGGTCCTCGCCGTAGGGTGTGCTCTCGTCGAATCCGCCGAGCGAGTCGAATACCGTGCGACGGATGCAGAATCCCTGGTCGCCGAACGGCATGCCAAGCCACCGCGACCGAAGCCGCACACCGAGCGCGTTGAGCGCCATGGCGCGCGGCCCGTCCGGGAGGAAGGCGAGGTGGTGGTAGTGGAGTGCTCCCGGCGCGGCGCGCAGCGCGGACTGGAGCGCGGCCACGGTGTCGGGAGCGAAGCGGGAATCCGCGTGTAGAAACCAGAGGTAGTCGCGCACGGCCGCGCGGCCGCCCGCGTTGAGTTGGCGTGCCCTGCCCTGCGGTGTCACGATCCACGACCATGAGTCGGAGGGGAGCACCGCGCCAATGACGGAGCAATCGGCGGCAGTGAGCGCGTGGGTCGCGACGAAGATCACCTCGGAGCCGACAACCGTGGCAAGGTCCGGAAGCAGTGCGCGCCAGGCATCGTCACCGGGCGCGACCGGAACGACGACACTGAGGTTGCCGAAGTGATGCATGGGGTGCGGATCGTGCTCAGCCATCCAAAGGAACTGTTCGCCTCGTAGACTATTAGATATCAATGTGCGCGCGTTACCGTCGTTCCGGGTGCCGACTGCGGCTCCGGCACCTCCCCGCATCAGGATAGCCGATGACCGACCATCAGCACTACTACAATTCCGGCGACCTCGCCCGGTTTCCGGAAATCGGCAAGGACTCTCCTGAGCTGGCGAAGAAGTTCTTCGATTGGTACAGCGCGGTGTTCGCGGAGGGCGCGCTCTCCGAGCGCGAAAAATCCCTCATCGCCCTCGGTGTCGCGCACGCCGTCCAGTGTCCGTACTGCATCGATGCATACACGCAGGACGCCATGGCCAAGGGATGTGATGCCGAACAGATGACGGAGGCCGTACATGTGGCGGCGGCGATCAAGGGCGGGGCTGCGCTCGTGCATGGCATCCAGATGCGCAACAAGATCGGCGCCCTCGGGATGTGAGCTGAATGCCGTCGCTCACCGGGCGCGTGTTGCCCACCCTCCAGAAGCGCGGCGCTCCCCTGGCCGCGACATCCGTGCAACGGGCGCGGCTCGATGCTGCGGCCGCGGTGGCTGGTGCCACGTTCGAGTCCGCGCTGGCGGGCGCCGGCCTGTTTCCCTTGCGCACCACCGGGATGGAGATCTTCCAGATCAACGTGGGACGAAAGTGCAACCAGACGTGCCGCCACTGTCATGTGGACGCGGGTCCGGACCGCACCGAAATGATGCCCGACGACGTCATGGACCAGTGCCTGCGCGTCATCGAATCCGCGGACGTGCACACGGTGGACATCACCGGCGGCGCGCCCGAGCTGCACAAGCGGTGGCGTGAACTGGTGGAACGGTCAACCGCCGCCGGCAAGCGCGTGATGGACCGCTGCAACCTGACCATCGCCCAATTGCCAAATTACCGGTACCTGCCGGAATTTTTCGCGGAACATCGCGTGGAAGTGGTGGCCTCGCTGCCGCACTATCGTGCGAAGAATACCGATTCGCAGCGTGGCGACGGCGTCTTCGAGGATTCGCTGGCCACGTTACACGAGCTCAACAGACTTGGGTATGGACAAGCTGGCTACGGCCTGACGCTGA
>JACMOE010000027.1 GCA_014378185.1 Gemmatimonadaceae bacterium
CGCTCAGCGACGCGAGCGACGCATTGGCGTCAGACTTCGTGGCGTCCGTACATGCGACGCCCATGAGCGCGACGGCGCCGGCGATGATGGTATGCCTCAACCCGTATGTCATGTCAATTCCCCGTGAATGAGTTCCGGCGTTCGAGCGGCGCGCGAGCCGACGCATGCTCCGCCCTGTCTACCAAACACGCGAGACAGGACAGGCCCTATGCGGTGGTGGAAAACACCGGTCAGCGGGAGGTTGAAGCGTGCGTGAGTCTTCGCGCCCTACTTTGAAGGCTCGGTCTCGAGCACGCGGGCCCAGCTGTCGGCCAGCGCTTTCGCCTTGGAGAGCGTGACCACGGCGCCCTTCACCGTGATGCGGATGAACGGGCTATAGTGATACCCGCCCACGATCACGGCGCGCGTGGTGCGCGAGAACACGCGTCCCGAACGCGAGATCTCGTAGAGTTCCTCGTAGCCCGCGAGCGGCACGCGTGGCTCCAGCTCGCCGTTCTTCTGCGCTCGGCTGGAGTTCTCCTTCTCCAGCTTTCGCCGGCGGTTGGCGTGGTGGTGCTTGCTGTCTCGTTGTCCCATGCGGGGAATCTACTGCATCATGTGTCGGAGGGTCGCGGTTCGGCTCTTTCCAGTGTCCATCCTGAACCTTCATGTCACCCCGAGCGAGCCCTTCAATTGCGCTCACCGCAGGCTTCAGCAGCAGGCGGACACGATCTTGCACCGTATTTCTCTCCTTCCCCAGCCCAATCCGATGAACGGTTCCACCGCCGCCGACATCAAACGAGCGCAGCAGCGCATCGCCGCGATCCGTGAAGAAATCAGCAGTCGGCTGTGGCCGGTGAATTCTGGCATGAGCGCCGAAATGTTCAACGACCTCATGGACCGGATGGCGCTCCTCCAGTACAACTTCGAGCAGCGTGTCGTCGAGGATGGTCGCGAGGGCGACAGGCGTCGGGGCGAGCTGGATCGTCGCACGCTGCCGGGCGGGCCTCCCTCATCTGCTGCGGATGACGATGCGAAGGAATAACTCAGTCTGTATCCTGCTCGTCGCGGCGGCCACGGGCTGCCTCGCGGGCAATCCCGCGCCGCCTGCGCAGGCTTCGGCGCCGCTGTTCGATCCCACCGTGTTCTTTGCTGGCGCCACCCATGGTGAAGGTGCGCTGCACGTGCGGGCCGGTTCGTCGCGAACGCTTCGCGTCGAGGGCATTGGACGAACGGGCGCGGACGGAGTTTTCCAGCTCGACCAGACCGTCACGTTCGCTGACGGAGCCGTTGAGACGCGCACCTGGCGCATGCGCCGCGTGGATGCCGGGCACTACGCGGCGACACTGAGCGACGCGAAGGGCGAGGTGCTGGCTGAAACGCGCGGCAGCCTGTTTCACCTCCGCTACCTGATCCGTCAGCCCGCCGTCTATATGGAACAGTGGCTCTATCTTGCACCCGATGGGCAGTCGGTTGCAAACCAGGCGCAAGTGACCGTGCTGGGTATCCCGTGGGCGCGACTGGCCGAAACGATCACGCGCGACCCAATCACCAGGGAGTAGCCATGCAACAGCGCACACTGGGTACGCTGTCCGTCTCCGCCCTCGGCCTCGGCTGCATGGGCATGAGTGAATTCTACGGTCATGCCGACGAGGGCGAATCGATTGCGACCATCGATCGTGCCCTCGCGCTCGGATGCACGTTTCTCGATACGGCCGACATGTACGGTCCGTATACCAACGAACAGCTGCTGGGTCGCGCCCTTGTCGGCCGACGGAACGAAGTCACGCTGGCCACGAAATGCGGGCTGGTGCGCGATGCAACCGATCCGAAGAAGCGAGGTGTGAGCAACAAGCCGGAGTACATCCGCCAATCGTGCGAAGGCAGTCTCTCGCGGCTCAATACCGACCACATCGACCTCTACTACCTGCATCGCATCGATCCCACCGTGCCCATCGAGGAATCCGTCGGCACGATGAGTCAGCTCGTGGCCGAGGGCAAGATCCGGCATGTGGGGCTTTCGGAGATGGCTCCCGAAACGCTGCGTCGCGCGCATGCCACGCATCCTATTGCCGCGGTGCAGTGCGAATTCAGCCTCTGGAGTCGCGATCCCGAGGATGACATCCTTCCCCTCTGCCGCGAGCTCGGCGTCGGGCTCGTTCCCTACAGTCCGCTCGGTCGCGGGTTCCTTACCGGGCAGATCACGAGCGCGGAAGATCTCGATGCGAACGACTTTCGGCGGCATTCGCCTCGCTTCCAGGGAGACAATCTCGGCCGGAATCTCGCGCTCGTCGAGGCAGTGCGCATGCTCGCGGCGGCAAAGGGATGCACCCCTGCGCAGCTGGCACTCGCGTGGGTACTGGCGCAGGGCGATGACATCGTACCCATTCCCGGCACGAAGCGCGTGAAGTATCTGGAGGACAACATCGGGGCGTTGGACGTGCGCCTCGACGCGGCGGATCTCGCGTCGCTCGATGCCGCGTTTCCGCGAGACGCCGCAGCGGGAGCGCGCTACCACGCGGACGCCATGGGGATGCTCGGCAAGTAACTCGTATGCCGCGTGCCACGCATCACGTGATCAGCGCACCGAGCCCGAACACCGCATGCCCAGCGTGCGACCGTCGATCCTGGCGCCGGCTGAACATCAACAGCTGGCGTGTCAGGTTGGCCGCCAGCTGCTTCATGGATCAGGAACTCCATGTCCAAATACCTGACCCTCAGCAAGACCGCTCGATGACGATGCCTCGCACCAGCCCGAACACGACTGAACGGATACGTGCTGCGCGACGCGGCCAGTTGCTCTCGCGCATCACGCTGTCCTACAACATCGCGGAAGGAATCGCCTCCCTCGTGGCCGGCGTGCTTGCGGGAAGCGTAGCGCTGGTGGGGTTCGGCATCGACAGCGTGATCGAGGTGATTTCGAGCGTCGCCTCGCTCTGGCGGCTTCGGAGCGATGCCGATCCGGTGCGGAGGCTTCATTCCGAACGGCTGGCACTCAGGATCATCGGTGCCTGTTTCCTGGCGCTGTCGGTGTACATCGTTGCCGATGCGGGTCACGCACTCGTTGCGCACGAAGCGCGTGAAGGCACCATGGCCGGGGTCATCATCACCGCCCTCTCCGTGGTGATCATGCCGCTCCTGGCGCGAGGCAAGCGCCGGGTGGCCGTGACACTCGGCAGCCGCGCCCTCGTGGCCGACGCCACGCAGACCCGCCTGTGCGCCTACCTGTCGCTCATCGTCCTTGTCGGCGTGCTGCTGAACGTGCTGTTCGGATGGTGGTGGGCCGACCCCGTCGCAGCGCTCGCGATGGTGCCCATCATCACGAAGGAGGGTGTCGAGGGCCTGCGGGGCGAGGTGACGTGCGACGATTGCGGCTGATGGTCACCTCGAGGCGGTGTGGCACGACTCATGAGTAGGGTGGACCCGGGGGCGCGAGCTCGCCCACCATTCCCCTATCCCATTTTCGGCATGCGTGAGGCATCAAATACCGTGATCTTTTCTCCAGCGCCCACCACCCCGCTCGGCGGGTATTTGTCGCGCTTCAAACTCATCCCACTGTGCTGCCTTGTCGGCGTGTTGGCACTCGGCGTCCTGTCCGGGTGCAAGGACGTGACCAAGCGCTTGAAGTACTCGCCGCGCAGCGTGACGAAGGTCCTTGCCGTTCCGGCCGAGTCGCTGCAGCCAGCCATC
>JACMOE010000294.1 GCA_014378185.1 Gemmatimonadaceae bacterium
GGGGGGGGGGGGGGATGGGGGGGGTGCACCCCTGGGGGGGGGGCTTGGTCCGGTGGAGAACGCCCCCCCCCACCAAGGGGCGGCCTGCGCTTTCATCATCAGGAGCGACGGCTATTTGCAGAACTTCTTGATCGAGCCGTCGATGAAGGGCTGGAATTGCGCTGCACCGGCCAGAATCTGCTTTGCCGTGCCCGCGTCCACGGAGCCGCCCATGGGCATGTTGATGTTCACGATCGTGAGCAGGTCGTTCGCCGACTTGAACTCGTCGCACGACTTGGAACCGCGGAGCTTGTCCGTCTCCGACGCCAGCGCCTGGAATGCGGACACCGCAAGCAGGAACTTCGCATTGGCGCTTGGTGCCATGTCGTCGGAGGCCTGCAGGAACGGAAGCGCCTTCCTGTAGTCTGCCGATGACTTGGTGGCGACGGCAGCCTTGTACGCCGTGTTGCCAAGCTGGAGAAGCACCGCGGCGTCACGCGCCTTGTTCGTCGCGTCCGCCGCAGCGTCCGCCTTCGCGTACTTGATGGCGTCTTCCGCATTTCCCTGCTCCGCCGCGATGGACGCCAGCAGGTAGTTCGCGCCGTTCACCTTCGGGTCGATCTGCAGGGCGCGCTCCAGCGATGCGCGCGCCGCCGGCAGCTGACCGGCGCGACGCTCGTTCTGCGCCTTCTGCATCAGCAGCGACGTGCTGCGCGGGAACTTCGCCGCACCAACGGCAGCGAGCTCCGCCGCCTTTGCGTACGCGCTGTCTGCCGAGAGATCCTGGATTTGGCGGAAGAAATAGTTCGAGTCCGCCGCCGTCGTGTCGAGCGTCACGTAGGCAATACCCGCCGGTACCGACTCCTTGAAGCTGCGCGCCGAGCGAAGCACGAGCCAGTACAGGCGAGCGTATTGCGGATCGCCCGGGTTGTCCGTCACCAGCTGGCGCGCCGTGGGCACCGCAATCTCTGCCTTGCCGGAGCTCACGAGTTCAGCGATCACCTGCTCACGCAGTGTCGTGTTGGTGGGATCGGCGTTCATCAGGCCCACCAGCGCCTGGAGCGCGTTCAGCGTGTCGTTCTTCTGCTTGTACGCATCGTACTGCAGCTGGTACGCTATGCGGCTCGACTTGTCGAGCGCCATGATGTCCTTGGTGATCGCGATGACCGAGTCCTTCCACGGTCCCGTCGATTCCGTCGGCGACGTCTTCATGTTCGCATAGGCGCTCGCCAGGCACAGGCGCGAGATGGTTGCCTTGGGGTAGCCCGCGATGCCCTTGCGCGCCGAGGCAATGGCGACCGCGTTCGTATTTGCGCGAATGCCGTTCTCGCAGGCCGAGTTGTCGGGCAGCTGACTGCGCGCCCGGTCGTACTCGCCCACGATCTGCTTGGCCGCGTCACCGAAATCCTTGGTGTCGAGGTTGGTCACGAGCGGCTGCGACAGCGAGACGTCGCGCGGCAGGAACATGCGCGCGTTCACCCGATACCCGGTGGCCGTCTTCGTTACGCTGCCTTCGATGACCTCGTCCGCACGCACGAGTTTGGCCAGCTCCTTGATGTCGTTCGCGCTGGGCGCGGAATCGGGCTTGTAGCCGAACGACACCAAGGTGTTGTCGATGTCCTTCTTGATATTCGGCATCAGCGTGCGAATGTTGAAATCGCCAGCGATGCGATTGCGGACTTCGTCGGCCAGCTTGGGCCCGGCCTCGAGGTCGCCACGAAACGCCGTGACGAGCACCCGCTTGGTATCGGGACCGGGAACCTGCTGACGCTGGGCGCCGGCGACCGTCGGAACGACCGTTGCGGCGAGTGCCGCTACCAGTCCAGCAGCCATGAACGCAGAGTGATGCGGAGCCTTCACAGTCGTAACCTCCAAAGCGTTGAACAGATATACCCCCGACAAGCCGCGCGGGTCCCACGCGTGCGGCGCGGACGACGAGCGGTATTCCAGCATGGGCGAAGAGGGATTCGAACCCCCGACATCCTGTGTGTAAGACAGGCGCTCTAACCAGCTGAGCTATTCGCCCGGCGAAACGCCCGCACGAGCGAGGCCATCGCCGGCCGCGCTCACCAGGTCCCCTTCAAAATGTGTGGAACGGCGCTGGTTGATCGAACTACTTGAGAATCGCGATTGGCACAAGGACACAGTACCCAGCTACGAGCAAGATCGGTGCGATAGTCGTCCCGCCACGCGCCAGGTCGGCATATCCGAGCAGTATCGTGACGGCCGCGATCCCCCACCAGAGCCATGGGTGCGCCTGCGACGTCGTATCCGTTTGTGCCATAAGGCATTAGTGTAGGCCGGCCGGAGGGGGGTGTCAAGCGACGCCCGCCATCATTAATCGTCTTTTAACCAGACCAAAAGCAAAAGCTCCGAGCACCCCTCAGGTTCCCGTGGATGCATCCCCCGACGGCGCCGGACCCGGACCGATCTCGCGCAGCAACTGCGCAATGGCGCTGCGCTGCTCCGCACGCTCCGCCGCCTCGTCCGCGGCCACCATCGCACGCAAGCGCCGCCGGTCCCGCCCGCGTCGCGCAAACAGGAATGGCAATAAGAGCGCCGTCAGTACGAGCATCGCGATGGACAGGTCGGCGAACAGCGCCAAGCCGCCATACCGGCGACTCGTGCGACGCTGGAATTCCTTCTCGAAGCCGTTGAGGGTGAGGCCGAACGCCTGCCGCATGGCCCGATCCAGCGAATTCCCATCGGCCCAGTACTGGAAGAACAGCGTGAGGCCACGCTCCGGATCCAGCGACGCCAGCTCCGTCACGGCGCGATAGCTCAGCGCATACGCGGACTGCGCCGCCACGGAACCACCACGGAACCCGCTTTCGAGCTCGTCCAGCGATGGCGTTCCCTTGAGGGCGAGGGCGACGTTTGCGGCCAGCACGTCCTCGCGGCGCCACTCCCGAGCCGCGACGCTCGCGTAGCCTTCATCGAACCACCGCGGCGGCCGGTTGCCGAGCCGTTCGTGCAGCGCCATGTGCGCCAGCTCGTGCCGAAGCACTTCCAGCGGATCCCCTGCATCGCTCGTCCCCGTGCGGCCCTGCATCACGATGCGGCGCGAATCCGGGAACGCGATCGCCGCGCCCCACTCCGGGGCACTCGGCCCCACCCACGCCCGGAACCGGTTGGCGTCCGGCGCAACGGCAATGAGTACCCGCTGCACCGGGCGCGGCAGCCAGGGAAAGCTGTCGTTCGAAGCAGCGGCGCGCACCAGCGCATGCGCGAGCACGTCGTCAGCCGGGTAATAGACCACCGTGAAACGCCCGGTGTCGAGACGCCGCGGGGCGTCGTCCTGTGCGGCGATTCCAGGCGCACACAGCGCAAGCGCCAGCCCCGTCAACGCCAGCAGGCGCCCCATTGCGCCCAGCACGCAGCCACTGCGCGTTACGGTTCTCCGCCTTCCTGCACGGACTTCAACACCTCGGCGCACTTCTTTCCCCACGGGTTGAACTTGTTGGCCGCGAACCCGTCGCTCCACGTCTGCAAGGCTTCGTCGCGCTGGCCATTGAACCAGTACGCACGCCCCAGCTCGTAGTATGCCTCGATCAGGTTGGGTCCGAGCGCAATCGTCTTCTGGAAGAACGTCTGCGCGTCCTCGAACATGTCGCGCTCCAGGTACACCAGGCCCAGGTAGAAGTGCGCGTACAGGGTTGCCTTTCGATCGCTGTCGAGACGGATGGCGCGCGACAGGTGCTCGATGGCCTCGCCGAAAATGCGCTTCTTGAGGCAGATGTATCCCACGTTGATGCGCGCGAGCGAATTGGTCGGCTCGCGCATCAACACCTTCTGGAACTGCATCAGCGCCTCGTCATACTTCTCCTGGAGCATCTGCGCCCATCCCAGCAGCGACTCGGCCTGCGGATCGTTGGGTACGAGCGTGAGCGCCTTGGCGAGGCTCTCCTCCGCGCCCACATAGTCGCCCATGGAAATGCGGCTCCACCCTTTCTCGATGAACGTGGAGGCGCCGATGTGATCCGCCACCACCGGCCGGTCCGCACTGAAGGCGGGCGCCGCCGAGGACTGGAGCGTTTTCCACCGCTCGACCAGGGACTTTGCCTCGTCCTTCATCGCCGTGAGCTCGACGAGGTCCTGCTCGAGCGCCTTGCCGAATGCGATGAGGTCGGCGCGAATCGCGTCGCGCTCCGTCACGGCGGCTGGTGAATCGAGCCGCGCCGACAGCGCCGCCATGCGTGCACGGTGTTCGCTTACCAACTCAGCCATTGGCCAGTGCCTCCGTGCCCGACCGCTGGAGCGCAATGCGCTCCGTGGTGGAGAGGAGCTGCTCCACGTCCAGGTAGATCACCAGCCGGTCGCCGTGCCGCACGATGCCCTTCAGATATTCCGCGGCCAGCCCGCGGAACAGCTTGGGCGGCGGCGCCACCCGGGCCGGATCGAACGGGGCCACCTCGGTCACGGAATCCACCACGACACCAATCCACTCGCCGCTCACGTTGAGGATGAGCGTGCGCGTCTCGGGGCCTGGCGGCATCACGGGCAGCTCGAACCGGCGTCGCAGGTTGACCAACGGCACCACGCGGCCGAGGTAATCCATCACTCCCTCGATGTACTCCGGCATGTCGGGGACGGAGGTGGGCGCGGCGTAGCGCAGCACGCGCTCCACCGCGTGGACGTCCGCGGCGAAGTGATCGTCGCCCAACCGGAAGGTGACCAGCTTGTCCGACAGGGTACTCATGCAATCTCCAGCAGTGCCGCAGTCTGGCAGGCGGCGATGAGGGCGTGGGCCTCCACGCGGCCGGCGATGGGGGCCGCATGGCGCATCCCGCCCAGCACGATGGTGTCCACCC
>JACMOE010000295.1 GCA_014378185.1 Gemmatimonadaceae bacterium
CCGCTGCATCCGTAGACGAAGAGATTCTTCGTGTCCACGTAGCCACGGCCGATCACCGTATCCACGCCAGCCATCAAGTCATCGAAATCCCTTCCAGGGTACGCATTCTTGATCGCGTTGCCAAACGCGCTTCCGTAGCCGGTACTGCCGCGCGGATTGGTATACAGGGACACGTATCCGTTCGCTGCTTGATCCTGGCGCACGAAACTGAAGCCGACGTTGTACATCGAGTGCGGCCCGCCGTGAATGTCGAGAATGAGCGGGTACTTTTTCGACGGATCGAAGTCTGGTGGCTTCACGATCCAGCCCTGCACCTTCATGCCATCCTTCGATGTGAACCAGATCTCCTCGGCCTGGCCGAGTGTCTTTCCCGTGAGCACGTCACCATTCACGTCGGTAAGCCACGTGATCGTCGTTGGCGTCTTCACGTTGAAGGCGACGACATCCACGGGATGCAAGGCCGTAGTCATCACGCCGACGGCCGTGCCGTTCGGGTTGATGGAGGTGACGGTCAGCTCCCGCCGCCCTGACGTGATCGGCTTCACCTCGCCTGCCAACGTGGTGAAGTAGAGATTTTTCGCGCCTTCGCTCTCTGCATTGAAGTAGATGCCACTGCCATCTTTCGCCCAGGCCAGGTCCGTTGGCGTCCGATCCCATTTGGGCAGAAGAACGGGCTGGCCAGTACCGTCGGCACTCATGAGCGACAGCTTTGCGTCGACCCATGTATCACTCGTGGAATCGTAGCCAGTGTAGGCGATCCACCTGCCATCCGGCGACGGCGTCGGCTGTCCATCGGGCCCACGACGGGTGGTCAGTTGCGTAACGGTGCCCGTGGCGACATCGAGCCGGTAGATGTCCGATTCACGCCACTGGTACTCGGCATTGACCGACCGCAGTCCGCTGAACACCAGCGTCCGGCCGTCCGGCATCCAGTGTGGTGCACCGTGGTTGTACGGTCCGCTCGTGACCTGCCGCGGCGTACCGCCATTGTCGGCGGAGAGCACGAAGAGATGCGTATTGCCGTCCTCGATGTACCCCTGGCGATCGGCGCGAAAGTTGGGTTTCTGCACGATGCGCGGCGGCTCGGTCCACTTGGCGCCCTTTGGCGCGGCAGGCATGTCGATGCGCCAGTCATTCCTGAGCGGCACATGCATCGAGAACGCGAGCCACTTGCCATCGGGCGACCATTCGAGGTTGCTCGGCGTCTCGGTTAGGCGTGTGAGTTGTGTCACGGCGCCTTCCGCATCCATCCACTTCACGTAGATCTGCGTGGCCGGTTCGACACCAGGCGTGGGGCTGGCCGGCTGTCCCGGCGGAGCTGCCGCGTAGGCGATGCGCGTGCCATCCGGAGACCATTTCGGGCTCGCGCCGTTCACGAGAAAGCGTGCGCGCGAGCCGTCCGCGTTCATGATCCACAGTGACGACTCCCACTTGTCGTTCATCTTGTCGATCCAGCGCCGGGTGAAGACCACCTGCTTTCCGTCTGGCGCCAGTTGCGGATCCTGGACGTCCTCCCAATCGAGATAATCCTGCAGCGCCAGCCGATCCGTTCGACGCTCGATTACCGTCACATCCTGAGCGTGCAGGCTGGTCGGGACCGTCGCCATCAGCAGCAGGGCGGCGGCGGTGATCGCGCCTCGTGCGCGCATCGCAGGGTGTCGTGAATGCATGTGACGAACCTCCAGAAGCGGAATGGTGAGCGAGTGTCTCCACAATGGTGCACTTCGCAATCACAAGGTGCCATAGCGCCATCACGGACCTGACCGAAATTCCTTCGTCAACCCGGCGGGTGGACAGATCTGGACGCACTGCATCGGCACGGCGGGGGGAGATCGTGCCATACGGCCCCCGCAGCATCAGCACGTTGAAGATGCCGTTGGCCTTCGCACGCAGGAGCGCGTGTCCACCGGGCATGGGCGTGATGCTCGCGACGAGGGAATCCGTCACGCCCCAGCGAAGCGAGTCGCGCACCGTGTCGCGCGCCGTGCATGCGGATCCAGCCGTGAATCGCACCACGTTGAGGCCGAGCGTGTCGCCAGGCAGCCGGTGCGTCGCGCCGTTCACGACCATGCTCGCCGGAATACCGACGACGAAGACGAGCACAGGCTTGACGTTCGTTGGCGGCCCACACAGACCGATGACGCACGCTCCGCTGGTCGTGTCAACCTTGCACGACGACGCGATGGCAACCAGCACGCCAACGACCAGACAGTGGCGACAGGCGTTCATCCTGGTTCCCATGCCTGTAAGCAACAGAGCGTCGCGCATCCGCATGTCGGTCCACACATACTCGCCGACGCCGAAGCGTGAGCGGCTGCGAGGCAACGACTTGACGGGAATATGGGTCTTACAATATGGTTCACCCATATAAAGACCACCATAGAGCTGTCTGACGCGCTCCTCAAGGCTGCAAAGAAAGGCGCCCGAACGCGTGGAATGACGTTGCGTGCGCTGATCGAGGAGGGATTGCGTCGCGTACTTCACGACGTGGAGCAGCGACCACCATTCCGTCTTCGTCGCGCATCCTTCAAGGGAGAAGGCCGTGACGCGGAAAGCAGTGTGTGGCCCACCGTGCGCGATCTCATCTACCCCTCCGGGGCGGTATGATCGCGCTCGATACGAACATCCTGGTGTACGCGCATCGCGAAGACTCGGAATGGCACGACGCGGCATTCGCATGCGTGGCGCAGCTTGCCGAAAGCGGAGGTGCATGGGCGATCCCGGCCCCGTGCTTTCACGAGTTTCTCGCGATCGTCTCGCATCCCAGGATCTACCGTCCACCGACGCCCATGCAGCTCGCGCTCGATCAGGTGGATGCCTGGCGGGAGTCTCCCTCATTGCAGGTGCTCGCGGAGGGCGAGGGATATTGGGGGCGACTGCATGCGTTGGTGTTGTCCTCCAGGGTAGCCGGTGCGCAGGTGCATGACGCCCGCGTTGCGGCGCTCTGCCTGCATCATGGCGTCACTGAACTCTGGACGGCGGATCGTGATTTCGGGCGGTTCCCCGAGCTTCGTACGCGAAATCCGGTGATTGACAAGCGGAGTTCATAGCCTGAGCGTCGGGCGGCTTTCAGCGTTGCGGCCCTCGGCGCAATATCGCCGAGGGTACCCAGCGCCTGGGTGTTCGTCATGCCGAGTCCTCCTTCAGTTGGCGCTTGAGGTCCGTGAGTGCCGAAACGCGACGCTCGGTGAACTTGTCGATCCATCGGTCGTGGATGAGCCGGATGGGCACGGGGTTGAGGAAGTAAAGTAAAGCTTCTCGCGACCGGACTTCCGGGTCACCACCAGCCCCGCATCTTCGAGGACGCGGAGGTGCTTCATGACGCCGAAGCGGGTCATCGCGAGCTCGGATTCCAGTTCCGTGAGGCTGCGGCCGTCACGGGTGAAGAGCCGGTCAAGGAGAAACCGCCGCGTGGGGTCGGCAAGCGCCATGAACACGCGGTCGTCGTCTGTCACGATGGAAATATGTGACCAATTAGTCACATGTTAAGATCATGTGA
>JACMOE010000028.1 GCA_014378185.1 Gemmatimonadaceae bacterium
ACTAACCTGCTGTTTCCGCCACCGGTTGAACTCACCGGCCCTTCGTTTCGCTCAGGACGACGACGGGGTATCGTGGCCTGTGCGGCGGCTCTTGCCCTCGCGTGAGCGGCAGACGGTACGTCGCCGGCCTGTTCGAGAACGGAAAGGCGTACGTCAACCTGCACACGGCTGGCTTTCCGGGTGGCGAAATACGTGGGCAGGTCGTCAGGAAGTAGGGGGAGCACGGCACGCGAGTCCATCGATGCCTGCGTCCATCTGAACCAGTACAGGGTGACGGGGTACCGGTGTGCAGGCAGGACCTCACGAACGGCGGAGCTTACAGTGCGACAGTTTCTCGGTGTGATGGCGGCAGCTCTCGTGGTGGGTGCGGCCGCACCCGCCCACGCACAGGCGCGTCATGGTACTACGTCACCCCCACCTCCAGCGCCGGCATCCAGGCCGCGTGTCGGGTATGCGGCCGATCCGCCTCCGCCACCGGAGCCCATCCGCACTGCATCGCCGGTGTACTACTACCCCTCGGGAGGCTATGTCGTGAGCGGGGCACCGTACCAGGTGCTGTCCGACGGCTCGCTGCTCGTGGACTTCGGCAACGGATACGAGCGCGTGCTCCGTCAATGCGCACTGGCCAACAACAACAACAACGGCGTGCAGGTCAACCAGACCGGCCGCGACGCGTTGGGGCGCATTCTCGATCCACCGGGCATCGCCGCGCTGAATGCGGGTACGCGTGGGCTGGTCACGGGCAATGCGCCATCGCGGAATGCGAGCGCCTGCTATCGCAACGACACGCAGGGCCGTGTCGAGATGGTCACAGGCGTCATCGGAGTGCGGCCGTAGGAAAACCGTTCACGCCAGGAAAGGCGTGATGATCGACGTGACCTGCGCCATGGTCAACGGCTCGTCGAATGCCTCCGTGGCACTGTCCACCCCTCCTGAGCCCGATGCGAGGGCAGCGACACTCACGGCACCGTGCGTCGTGTTGTCCTCCCCGTCATAGACGGGCTGCGTGAACACCGGCAAATCATCCCGCCTGCTGCCAGTGATCCACCCATTGCCGCCACGCAGGCGACGCACCTCGGCGGCATGGCGTGCTTCGACGGAGTGAATCGCCAGGGCGGCGTTCAACGCCACCTTGTCGGTCATGAGTCGCGTGAGCTGCCCCTTGTAGGCACGCACCCCAGTGTCCTCGAATGCCTGCGCCAGCAGCTTGAACGTGGCGTACTGCGTCGCGGCAAAGGCGAAGCCGGGCACGGCTCCTCGCGCCGTGAAGTCGAAGGCTGGACGCGCTCGCGGCGTGCCACTCCTGCCTTTGATCAGCTCGAGCAACGAGGTCACGTGCGTTACCTCATGCGTGGCGATGGTGGAGAACACCGCGATGTCGGAGGCTGGAATGAGCCCGGTGCTGTTGATGGCGCGCTGATAGAACTCGGACTCGAGATATTCCAGCAGCAACGCAAACTGTAGCACGTCGAGCACGTCCGACGGTGCCTGCCCATAGACGTCGGTGGCCAGCGCACCGATGGCGATCGGGATGGAACCGAGGGCCAGCATGGCAGCAATAGGCGACGCCACCGTTGCACCGCGTGCGATCTCCGCGGCACGCCTGTCGAGCGCAACGACGATTTCCGGGTCGATGGGCGACGTGAGGTCGGTGTGCGTCATGATCTCCAATCAGCCTTTATCGGCGGGACCGGGAGTGAATGCGGTAGGCTCATTTGCGAAGACAAGCTTGTTCACGAGGTAGGCCTGCGCTGCGGTCGCGACAGTCTTCGGGCGGTCCACATCGTCGAAGGCGGAGGGTGCAAACTCGTTGGAGAGCGGGCTGATCATGTCCCGGATGACGGATGCGTGCCGCGCCTCGACGGAAACGATCTTGGCGGCAACGAGCAAGTTGCCTGCAAGGGTGAGATACTGCGACGCTCCATTGTAGGCGGCCACTCCCGTGTCCTCGAGGGTGCGCGCCGCCTTGAGCACCGAGATCCTGTTCCCGAAGTCCACTCCATCATAGACCGTGGCGAGAGTGAATCCGGCGCTCGTTCCAAGGGTAGCCTTGAGAAAGTCGCGGTGGATGCGCTCGTGATTGTGGATGTGCGACAGGGTGGCTTGTTCAGCAGTTGAAAACCCCGACGACGCGAAGTTCGCCACGACACGGCCGTAGAAGTCCGCCTCGAGCTGCTCCAGCGCGTACGCCAGTTGCAGCACCGCGACGTCACCCAGCGCAAAGTCGATGGTGACGGCAGCTCCAGTGCCCGGCCCCGTGAGGCCGCCGGTGTTCGAGCCGTCCTCGCAGCCGGCAAGGAGCGATGGCAGCAACACGAGCGCGCCTCCCATCCCAATGAGGCGCATGAAGTCACGTCGTGACGCGACGGCATGCAGCGCGCGGCCGTTACCGACGGCCACGTCGAGGCCAAGGCAATCCCGCGCCCCCTCATCCATTCTGTGCAGTTCCTCTCGTCATTGCATGTGGGCTGGCGATCGTACCGACTGGCGTGTTCAGCAAGGAATGCTCGAGCCTGCAAACAAGCATAACACCAGTTGCACGCTGTCACGTACCCGCCTGAAGCAATTTCGAAATGGATGTCCACTGCGAAAACCCTCGTGGCACCGCATCTGCCAATGGTGTGCCCAAGCAAGACAGCACTGATCCCGTCGGAGTTTACACGCCGCACTGTTTCACGACTGTCTCGAGGGCTTTCCCGCGGCGAACGCCGCTGTGGCAGGCCGGGATGACGAACGCTGGCCCCGTCATCTCGAGTATCCAGGGCTGGTCCGCACGATGGAGGACAGTAATGTCCGATCAGAAGGAGCTCGTCATCAGCAGCGGCGACCAGCTGCTACAAGCGACGACGCGACGGAAGTTTCTGGGAGTGATGGGCGTGGGCGGCGCCATTGTATTCCTGCCGAGCGTGTTTGCGGCATGCAACAATGACGACAACAACGGCACTGGAGTTGTGGGCGGTGGCACGGCCGCGCAATTCACGCTGAACCTGTCCGATGACACCGGCATCCTGAACTACGCGTACGTGCTGGAGCAGCTCGAGGCCGCCTACTACACGGCTGCGCTCGGATCACCCGGATTCGCCGCGCTCAGCGCGAACGACCAGGAAGTGCTGAACGATCTCCAGAAGCACGAGGTCATTCACCGCGAGTTCTTCAAGATGGTACTCGGCAGCAAGGCCATCCCGGCAATCGTATTCAATACGACCACGGTCGGCGCGCTGACCGCGACCAAGGACGTGCTGCTGAAGACGTCGCAACTGCTGGAGGATACCGGTGTGTCCGCCTACAACGGCGCGGGCAAGTATCTCACGAGTTCGGCCAACCTGCTCCTGGCGGGAAAAATCGTGTCGGTCGAAGCGCGCCACGCTGCGGCCATTCGCGACATCCGCGATGGCGCCAACGGCCGTCTCTTCGCTGGCGACGACGTGATCAACCCACAGGGACTGGATGTGAAGGCCGAGCCGAGTACGGTGATCGCAGCTGTGGGCGGCCTGAATGTGCTCGTCAGCCCGGTTTCAATTGGCACGGGCCCGAACGCCGCCATCAAGTCCGCCGACACCCCCGCTCCCTCCCCGTCATAACCGTCGCTCAGTCGACCTGGAGAAGACACAGTCATGGATAATCAGCCAATTCTCGACAGCATCGATCCGGAACTCATCGAGCGACTCGCCGTCCGCAAGGCGGAGATCGATCGTGGCTCCTGGGCCAGCCCGGGCATCATCGCGGCGCTTGCGATCGGCTCCGTGCCCATCGCAATCGGCGTACTGAGCAAGGACCTCTACGGTCAGGCCCCCTCGGCCTCGATCAAGGGCGTGCTCGACTTTGCGCTCGCGCTCGAGATCTTCGAGAACGAGTTCTACAAGGCCGTGCTCGGTCGCAGCGCATCCGCGGCGCAGAACAACGCGTTCACCGTCGTGCGTGCGCTTGCCCTGGCAGTGCCGGGTGCGGGAAACACACTGGACCAGATCCAGAAGCACGAAGTCCAGCACATCGCCACGCTGCAGGCGGCAGGCGCCACCAACGTGTTCGGGCTCACGGAAGCGAGCTTCGACTTCACGGGTGCCCGCGGGGCGGGCAACGGCCCGTTCGCCAAGGCAACGACGGATCTCCCCTTCCTGCTCCAAGTGGCGCAGGGTGCCGAGGATACCGGCGTTCGTGCCTACAAGGGACAGGCCGCGAACCTGATGAGCAGCCCGGGCCTTCTCGAAGCGGCACTTCGCATTCACTCGGTGGAGGCGCGTCACGCGTCTCGCATTCGCCGCATGCGTCGTGCGGCAGCAAACGCGCCGAGCTCGGTTCGCTGGAGCGGTACGATTCGCGGTGGCGGAGCAGCGGCGGCCGGCGCGGCGGATGCAGGGCCGGACGCGGCGGCAGTGACCGCCGCCTTCCAAAGCATCTATGGTGCTGGCGCCAACAGCACGAACGCACCGTCGGAGAGTAACACGATGCAGGGCGGTATCGACGTGACGACGCTGGCCAACGCCAACTTCGGCCTCGAGGCGGCGCAGGAGGCATTCGACGAGCCTCTGGATCGCGCGGATGTGGTGGCCATCGTCCAGGGCTTCTTCATCCCGACGATCAGCTGACGCTATTGCAGGTCACTGAACAGGAAAGGGCGGCTCCTTGCGGGCCGCCCTTTCTCGTTCCTGTTGATATCAAGCTCGACATCCCAGGCGGTCAGCTGTCGTCGCCCTTGCGGGTCGAGTCCGCCTGACCCGCGACAATGCGGCGCACGCCACGCCAGGTGCGAATCAGTGACGACTCCTTGAGGCCGATGTCGCTCTCGATCACGCGGCCCGCACCGCTGCTCGCATGCACGTACCGACCGCCACCGATGTAGATGCCCACATGGCTGGCCCCGCGAGCACTCTTGCCGAACGTGAGCAAGTCGCCGGGACGCAGCCTGGAAGGATCGCGCACAACGGCGAGACCGGTCGTCGCCTGAAGTCGCGCGGTGCGCGGCATGTTCACCTTGAGCGACGCCATCACGTAGCGCACGAGCCCGCTGCAATCGAAGCCATGATCGGGCGAGGTGCCGCCGCGGATATATCTCGTTCCCACCTGCGCTCGTGCAACAGAGACGAGGGAATCCCGGAATGAGTGCACGGAAGCGCTGAGGGCCGCGAACGGCTTCGCCTTGTCGAGCGGCTGGCGACGGGCCTGTCCTTGCACGGGCATCGCAAATACGCTCGCCAATGCGCACACCACGAGGGGGCGCATGAGGCGGTGACGCAACGGAGTCGTGGCGGAAGCAGGCATGAGCTGGTGGATTTGTCCTCTGGCGACAGAAAGGGACCGTGCCAGGTTGACCAGTGGCGGATGCCGCCGGTAACAATCGGATGCTACCGGGACCGCCGGGCGAG
>JACMOE010000296.1 GCA_014378185.1 Gemmatimonadaceae bacterium
GCAGGCTTCCACGATCGACGGAAATCACCGTCGGATCCTGTTCGCGCGATTGGCCAGCCGCCAACAAGGTGGTTTCCGCAAGGCCATAGCTGGGCATGAAGGCAGCGCGACGGAAGCCCATTGGCGCAAAGCGTGCCGCGAAGTGATCGGGCGTCTCCGGACGCACCGGTTCCGCCCCATTGATGGCGATGCGCCAGCAGGACAGGTCGAGCGACGCCGACTCCTCCTCTGACACCCGCTCCGCGCACAGGTCGTACGCAAAGTTCGGTGCGCCGCTGGTGGTGCCGCGATAGCGCGAGATCGCCTCGAGCCACCGCACAGGGCGTTGCGCGAAGGTGGACGGCGACATCAGGCTCACCGGATAGCCGGCATACAGCGGCTGCAGGATGGCGCCGATGAGACCCATGTCGTGATAGGGAGGCACCCAGAACACGGCGTGGTCGCCTTCGCGCGGGCGGCTGGCCCGATGGATGACCGACAGGTTGTGCAGCACCGCCGCGTGCGGGAGGATCACGCCGCGGGGATCACCTGTGGAACCGGACGTGTACTGGAGGAAGGCAACGTCGTCGGCCGCGGATCGACGAACCAGTTCCTCCGTACCCGCGTTCCGCATGTCCTCCACATCGAGCCACGCGAGATGGGCGAGCGTGGGTGACGCGGCGATGAACGGCGCCAGGCGATGATGCAGTGTCGCGGACACGATTGCGACGTGGGCGCCGCTATCCGCCGCAATACGGGCGACCCGCGCATCGGGCCGGCGCGGATTGGGCGGGTACGCCGGCACCGCGACCACAGCCGCGCACTGGCACGCCCACAGCGCCGTGATGTAGTCCAGGCCAGGTGGGAGCAGCAGCACCACGCGATCGCCCGGCGCCGCCAGCCGAGCAATCTGGCGCGCCATTCGTGCGGCATCCGTCCGGAGTGCGCCGCAGGAGAGGGTGCCGTCCTCCTCCCCGGACGACGCCAGGAAGCGATACGCCAGCGCATCGGCGTGGCGCTCCGCTCGGTAATCCAGCACGTCCAGTAGTGTGCGACATCCCACGCGCTTCGCGTCGTCCGGCATGAACTGGCTCAGACGCCGTCCTCCCGCTGTACCGTGGCCGGCTGCGCGCGCGGCTTGGCGCGCAACCAGCCAGCACTCAGGTACCAGGCGTACGTCTCACGCAACCCATCGTGCAGCTCGACGTCCGGCGTCCAACCGATCTCGCTCCGAATGCGCGACGAATCGCAGAGCCACCAGCTCGGCGCCGCGAGCGCGACCTTTTGCGCGTTGATGAGCAGCTGGCGACCCGTGATGAAGCTCGCGGCACTACCCGCACGGCCGGCCATGCGCAGCACCGTGGCTGGCAGTTGTACCTCGACTGAACGCGTGCCGGAGATGTTCGCAATTGCGACGTACAACTCGCGCCAGGACACCGGTGCGCTCGACCCCACGAAGTAGGTGCGGTCGTGCGACGCTGGCGCATCAGCCACAAGCAACAGGGCATTGACCAGGTCACGCACGTGAACGATGGACATCACCTGGTCGCGCGGCGCGGCGTACACCGCCACCCGATTGGTGGCCTGCTTGAAGACATTCAGGAAATCCACGTCCCGGGGCCCATACACGGCACTGGGCCGCACGATGGTGATGGGAACCGTTGCCGCATAGCGCGCCGCAGCCTGTTCCGCCTCGAGCTTGCTGCTTCCGTACGCCTCGATGGGCCGCGACGGATCGTCCTCCCGCACCGGGCGATCCGCCGAGTCGGCCGGCCCCGCCGCCGCCTGCGACGACACGAGCACCATGCGGCGCACACGTGCGCCGCGCGCTGCGATGGCGGCGACGATGTTGGCCGTGGGTACCACGTTGCCATGGCGGAACTGCGCCAGCGTGCGCCGCTTGGTGACGCCCGCGACATGGAAGACGTGCGTGGCGTCGTCCCACACCGGGCTCTCACGCACGGAGCGGTCGTCGAGCAGGTCCGCGGTGACGTAGGACACCCGCGGATCACGGGTTGGCACTCGGCTCTCCGGCCGTACCAGTGCGCGCACCGTGGCGCCGCGCGCAACGAGTGTGTCCACCAAGTGCGACCCGATGAACCCGGTTGAGCCAGTGACGACAGCAATCATGAACGGAAACTGGGCAGGCGACGCGCCCCCGCAAAGAGGCGGAGGTCGGCTGCGAGCAATCCTGGTGAAAGTCTTGTGCGCAATTGGCTCGCTCGCTGACGCTCGCTGGACGGGGGACGGGGGACGGGGAAC
>JACMOE010000297.1 GCA_014378185.1 Gemmatimonadaceae bacterium
CGGCGAACAGGCCCACCCCCGGGAAGTCGCCCGTTGGTCGGGTGGTGGCACGCCCCGTCTCCTGCGTCGCCGTGTCCACCACCGCCACCTGCGCGCCGGACACCGGCGCGCCTTCACTCTTCACCGATCCCTCGAGTGTAATGGTATTCTGGGCGAGCGCCGGGAGGCTCATCGCAACGATGAGCGCCGCCACTGCAATCAGGCGCTGAAGGAATGGTCGCATGGTGGGGGCAGGAACGAGGGAATGTGGAGCCGTCATGCGCGAAGGCGATCCAGAATGGACTCGCGTCGGCGCGGCTGATGGCAGCATTATATTTGCCACCACCGGGAATGGCTACACGTCCCGCGCATGAAATTCCTCGCTGAATCCCGGACACCTGTGAGCATGCATTTGCGACCGTCCGCGCTACTGCTCGCACTCGGGACCCTCACGCCAGTTGCCGCGCGCGCGCAAGACGGGGATACCGTGACGGCCCGGCAGCTCGCGCCCGGCGTGGAGTACCGCCAGATCACCGACCGGCGTGGCCCGTGGACGATGTATCTCGTGCGCGTGGACCTGCGACAGGGCGATGTGGAACTCCGTGCCGGCCGCGCCCACGCTCAACTCAAGGGTCGAGAGCGCACCAGTACCATCGTTCAGCGCGAATCTTCGACTGGCGTACAAGTCCTCGCCGCGGTGAACGCGGACTTCTTCGACCTCAAGACCGGCGAGAACGAGAACAACCAGGTGCTTGCGGGCGAGTGGTGGAAGGGCCTCAAGGTCACCGATTCGCCGTACGACACGTGGGACAACACACATGCGCAGTTCGCGGTGGGCGCAAATCACCGGGTCGGCATGGATCGCTACCTGCTGGACGCGCGCGCCTGGGCGCACGGCAAGATGACGCCAGTCATCACGGTCAACAGCAATCCGTCCGGCAAGCCGGAGGGCACGGCGCTGTACACCTCGCGGTACGGTGAGACGACGCCGGCCGATAGCACCAGGCCAACGATCGAAGCGCCACTCGTCATCGCTGGCCAGCGTGGCGACACCACGCTCTACGTGCGGCGCGGACCGCTATCCACGATGTCGGCGACGCGAATTCCCACGAGTGGGGCAGTCCTATCCGCATATGGCGCCGGCCTGCGCCAGAGCGAGGTGAAGGCAATGGCCGACGGCGATACCGTGAAGCTGCTCCTCGCCACGCTGCCGCACCTGCCAGGCGCCGCCGCACCGTCGCTCGTGATCGGCGGGTGGCCACGCATCCTGCGCAACGGCATCGACATCACCGCCGATGCGCCGAGCGTGGAGGGTACGCTGTCGCGTAACGCCGAGATGCGCCATCCGCGCACCGCTGTCGGTTTCTCGCGCGACAGCACCACGCTCTATCTGTTCGCCGTGGATGGCCGATCGGAGAACAGCGGCGGCATGACCCTCACCGAGCTCGCAGCCATGATGCGCACGCTTGGTGCATGGGACGCGCTGAACTTCGATGGTGGCGGTTCGACGACAATGGTGATCGACGGCGCGGTGATGAACAAGCCGTCGGATCCCACGGGTGAGCGGGAGGTTGGGAATGCGTTGATGGTGGTGGTGAAGCGTTGACTGCGGCGGCGACGGCGTTGTGCGTGGGGAACGCGAATCTGGCGAATCAAGCGAATCTGCACGAATCCAAAAGCAGAGTGCCGGTTGACAACGAGTGGCACACCGGCACCGAGAATACCTGGAAGGATTCGCGAC
>JACMOE010000298.1 GCA_014378185.1 Gemmatimonadaceae bacterium
CACGTCGAGGTTGTGTTCGATCACCCCCACCGAATTGCCGCCGTCGACCAGGCGGTGGAGGACTTCGAGCAGTTTGCGCACATCCTCGAAGTGCAGCCCGGTGGTCGGCTCATCCAGGATGTACAGCGTGCGGCCCGTGTCGCGCTTGGACAGCTCCGTGGCGAGCTTGATGCGCTGCGCCTCGCCACCCGACAGCGTAGTGGCGCTCTGTCCCAGGTGGATGTAGCCGAGCCCCACGTCGTTCATCGTCTCCAGCTTCTGGCGCACGCGTGGCTGGTTCTCGATGAACGTCGCGGCGTCCTCGACGGTCATCTCCAGCACATCCGCGATGCTCTGCCCACGGAAACGGACCTCGAGCGTCTCGCGATTGTACCGCTTGCCCTTGCACACCTCGCACGGCACGTACACGTCGGGCAGGAAGTGCATCTCGATCTTTACCAGGCCGTCGCCCTGACAGGCCTCGCACCGTCCGCCCTTCACGTTGAACGAGAAGCGGCCAGGCCCATACCCGCGGATCTTCGCCTCCGGCAGCTCGGCGAAGAGCTCGCGAATGGGCGTGAACAAGCCGGTGTACGTAGCCGGATTGGAACGCGGCGTGCGACCAATGGGACTCTGGTCGATGTCGATGACCTTGTCGATGTGCTCCAGTCCCGTGATGCGATCGTGCAGTCCCGGAATCACGCGCGCCCTGTAGAAGTGCCGCGCCAGCGTCCGGTGCAGGATGTCCTCGATGAGCGTGCTCTTGCCCGACCCCGACACGCCCGTGACGGCGACGAACAGGCCGAGCGGAATCTCCGCCGTCACGTTGCGCAGGTTGTGCTCGCGTGCATTCTGGATGCGAATCATCTTCTTCGTATCCGGTGCGCGCCGCTGCGCGGGCAACGGAATTTCCGACTCGCCGCTGAGGTACTTGCCGGTGATCGACCGCGGATTGCGGATGATCTCCTCCACGGTCCCCTCGGCAATCACCTCACCGCCGTGCTTGCCCGCACCGGGCCCCATGTCGATGACGTGATCCGCCGCGCGCATGGTCTCCTCGTCGTGCTCGACGACGATGACCGTGTTGCCCAGGTCGCGGAGTTGTTCGAGCGTGCCGAGCAGGCGCGCGTTGTCGCGCTGGTGCAGGCCGATGGATGGCTCGTCGAGGATGTAGAGCACGCCCACGAGGCGTGAGCCGATCTGGGTGGCCAGCCGAATGCGCTGCGCTTCTCCGCCGGAGAGGGATTCCGCCGAGCGACCCAGCGTGAGGTAGTCGAGCCCGACGTCCACGAGGAAGCGCAATCGCTCGCGGCACTCCTTCAGGATTGGTCCCGCAATTTCGACATCGAGGCCGATGACGTGGTCCTTGTCCTTGATGGGAATGTGCTCGAAGAACGAAAGCGCTTCCGTGATCGCAAAGTCGGTGACCTGCCCGATGTTGCGCCCATCGATGGTGACGGCGAGCGACTCGGGCTTGAGGCGATGACCGTCGCACGCCGAACACGGCACGGCGAGCATGTAGGCCTCGAGCTCCACGCGCACCATGTCGGACTCGCTCTCCTCGTAGCGACGCTCGACGTTGGCGATGATGCCTTCCCACGAGGTGTCACCCTTTTTCTTCTTCGCCGCCGACCCGTCGCCATGCAGCAGGCAGTCACGCACCGACTGCGACAGCTCGCCCCACGCGGTGTTCAGGTCGAACTTGAACTGCCGCGCGAGCGTGGGCAGCACCACTTTGCGCAGGTAGCCCGTGGGCTCGCCCCACGGCAACACCACGCCTTCCAGGATGGAGATGCGCGCGTCGCCGAGCACGAGCTCCTCGCTCACGCGGCGACGCGTGCCGAGGCCACCGCACTTGCTGCACGCGCCGAAGGGGGAGTTGAACGAGAAGTGCCGCGGCTCCAGCTCGGGCATCGAGATGCCGCACGTGGGGCAGCCGTATTTCTCCGAGAACGTCTCCAGTGCATTCGTGTCGGCGTTCACGACTTCCACGAGCCCTTCAGCGAGCTTGAGCGCCGTCTCGATGGAGTCCGTGAGGCGGCCGCGATCGTCCGTGCTCACGGTGAGCCGGTCCACCACAACCGATACGTCGTGATTCTGGCGCCGGTTGAGCTTCGGTGGGTCGGCAACCTCTATAAGTGCACCGTCCACGTAGGCGCGGATGAACCCCTGCTTGCGCACGCTCTCGAACAGCTCGCGGAACTCGCCCTTGCGGCTCTGGATGAGCGGCGCGCGGACTTCGATCTTCGTGCCCTGCGGCCACGCGAGCACGGACTCCGAGATCTGCGCCGGGCTTTGCCGCTGCACCGGACGTCCGCAGGTGGGACAGTGCGGCGTGCCGGCTCTGGCGTACAACAGGCGCAAGTAGTCGTAGATCTCCGTGACCGTGCCAACGGTGGACCGCGGATTATGACCCGCGGTCTTCTGCTCGATGGAAATGGCCGGCGACAGCCCTTCGATGGCGTCGACGTCCGGCTTCTCCATGAGGCCGAGGAATTGGCGCGCGTACGCGGAAAGGGACTCGACGTAGCGCCGTTGGCCTTCCGCGTAAATGGTGTCGAAGGCCAGCGATGACTTGCCCGAGCCTGACAGTCCCGTGATGACCGTGAGCCGGTCGCGGGGGATGGTTACGTCCACGTTGCGCAGGTTGTGCTCGCGTGCGCCGCGGACGATCAATGCGTCTTCTGCCATAACCTGGGAAAGCTCGCTTCAGGACCGGTTCGAATCAAGCCGCCGAGGTCGCGCGTGGCGACCGGGCGCGAGACAACAATTAGATTACCCCGTTGTGCCGCGCAAGATTCCCGGCGGCGCGATCACACCGGTCCGTTGCGCCCCGCCCACCCCTGCACGCAGACCATGCCGCACACCGACGCCATCGTCGTGATGACGACGCTCAGCTCTTCGGACGAAGCCGTCAAGCTCGTGCGTGCGTTGCTCGAGCGGCGCCTCATCGCGTGCGGCACCGTGCTGCCCGGCGGGCGGTCGATGTATAGATGGCAGGGCAAGATTGCCGACGAGCAGGAAGTCGTCGTGCTCCTCAAGACCCGCTCGGCGCGGCTGGAGACCCTCCAGCTCGCCTTCGATGAATTGCATCCGTACAAGGTGCCGGAGCTGCTGGCCATCTCCGTCACCGCAGGCAACGCCAAATACCTCGAGTGGATCAATGCCGAGACGACGCTCGCACTCGCGTGATCCCCACACCGTGGAGTTGAACAGCAGCATGTCGCAGCATAAGGCAGAGCAGCAGGCCGACGCCGACGGGCCAACCCCCGTGCCCGCACCGACACCGCAGGCCAACCTCGACCTCGAGGACCAGGAGCGTCCGCTGGCCGCCACCGTCGAGCGGCCCGTCGTCGTTGCGCCCGACCAGGTGGACCAGGCGTCCGAGATGGCCGCCCGCGGCGAGATGAGCGGCGCGCTCACCGCGCTCCGAAACATTCTCTCGCGTGAACCCGGGAACTCGCGCGCACGCGCGGTGCTGGCCAGCCTGCTGGAGCGCCGCGGCGACGTCGAAGGCGCGCTCCTGGAGCTCGGCCGTGCGCTGGAATCCAATCCAGATGACGTCACCATTCTCTGCGCGCGAGCCACGGTGCTGGCGTCGCGTGCGCGATATGATCAGGCGGAAGTGGACCTGCGACGCGCCGCGAAGGCCAATGATCGCAACGCCGAGGTGCAGGTGCAGCTGGGGATGCTCTTTTCCAAGCGCGCACGCTGGCGCGAGGCCATCGAGCCGTTGCTCGCCGCCGTCGCCGCCGACCCCGCGCGCGCCGACTCGCAGTACTACCTGGGCGAAGCCTACAACCACATCGACGACCTGCCCGCCGCGCTCGCGGCGTACGAGGCGGCGTCCGCGCTGGAGCCCAGGCACATTCGCGCGCTGAAAGGCATCGGCATCGTGCTCGACCGGCTTGGCCGCCCCGCGGAAGCGGCAGTCGCCTACCGCCGGGCGCGCGAGAGCCAGAACAAGTAGCGCGGTGGCCAACCGGTTCGGCAAGCGCGGCCTGCTGGCGGTGGGCATCCTCGCAGTGTGGCTTGGCGGTCTCGCCCTGCTCGCGCAACGTGAGCTGTTCCGCCCACACACCGAAATGCTGGCCGAGGCTGGGCTGCGCGTCACGCCTGGCGCGACGTATTTCGCGGTGCTCCAGAAGGGCCAGCAGATCGGCTTTGCGTCCACCACCGTGGATACGGCCGACGGCGGCATCGTGGTGGCGGACTACCTCGTTGCGGATCTTCCGCTTGCGGGCCGTATGCATCGCGCCAGCGCGCGGACGACCGTTCGCGTGTCGCGCGCAATGCGGGTCACGAGCTTTTCGCTCGACATGGACGCCGACCTCACCCCCATCAAGGCACAGGGCCGCGTACTCGGCGACTCGCTGCTGCTGCTCATCGTGAAGGGAGTGCCGGGCCAGCCCGCTGACACGCAGCGCATCCGGCTGTCGGGCCCCATCCTGCTGCCGACGCTCGTGCCTCTCGCCATCGCGCTCGGTGAGCGTCCGAAGGTGGGCAAGTCGTACACGCTTCCCATTTTCGACCCGGCGTCCATGGCGTCGAAGGACACGCGCATCGCCGTGCAGGCGGAGAGCGTGTTCGTGCTCCAGGACAGCAGCGTCATCGACGCGACAGGGCGGTGGCACGGCGCGCGGCCCGACACCATTCGCGCGTGGCGCCTCGCCTCGCAGGGCACCGGCAGCGGCTTCAGCGGCTGGGTGGACGAACAGGGTCGCGTGGTGCTCGCCACGCAGCTGCTCGGCCTCACGCTCCAGCGGCGGCCGTACGAGGTGGCGTTCGAGAACTGGAAGATGGACGTGGCGAAGCGCAGCGGTCAGGTGTCGCCGGACCAGGACATCTACGAATCCACGGCGATCAGCGCGAACAAGATGCCAAGGCAGCACCTGTCCGAACTGAAGCTGCGCCTTTACGGAGTAGATCTCGAGGGCTTCGACATCAAGGGGTATCGCCAGCACCTCAAGGGCGACACGCTCACCATCACGCGCGAGGCGCCAGCGGCGTTGAAGGGCGCATACGAGTTGCCCAACGGCGCCAAGGCCACGGTGATGAGCGTGTTCATGGATGCGGAGCCGTTGCTGGAGGTAGACAATCCGGAGATTCGCGCGCTGGCCACCAGGCTTCGGGGCAAGGACACAGAGCCACGCGTGGTGGCCGAGCGTATAAGCCGGTGGGTTCACGATTCGCTGGCGAAGAGGATTACCGTCGGCATCCCGAGCGCCCTGGCCACGCTGCATGCGCGACAAGGCGACTGCAATGAGCACACGCAGTTGTACGTCGCGCTCGCGCGTGCGGCTGGAGTTCCCGCGCGCGTGGCGGCGGGGCTCGCGTACCTGGATGGAAAATTCTACTACCACGCGTGGCCCGAGATCTGGCTCGAGCGGTGGGTCGCCGTGGATCCCACCTTCGGGCAGTTCCCCGCGGATGCGTCGCACCTGCGCTTCACCATTGGCGGGCTGGGCAAGCAGGCCGAGCTCCTCCGCCTCATGGGCACGCTGAAGATCGACGTGATGTCCGCACGCTGAAAGGCCTTTCCGTCTCTCCCACTCCGTCGACATGATCAGCCTGCGCCAACTCACGAAGCGGTACGGCAGCTTCACCGCGGTGGACCAGATCGACCTGGAAGTTCCCCGCGGTGAACTGTCCGGCTTCCTCGGCCCGAACGGTGCCGGCAAGACGACGACGTTGCGGATGATCGCCGGCATACTGAAGCCGAGTGGTGGCGCCATCTCGATTGCCGGCGTGGATCTGGCTGCCGATCCGATTGGCGCCAAGATGCGGCTCGGCTTCATCCCGGACCGGCCGTTCATCTACGAGAAGCTCACGGGTGCTGAGTTCCTGCGCTTCGTAGCGGGGCTGTACGAGCAGGAAGGCGCGGCGGTGGAGCATCGCGCGCGCGAGCTGCTCGCGCTGTTCGACCTGGAGGAATGGCGTGACGAGCTGGTGGAGAGCTACAGCCATGGCATGCGGCAGAAGCTCATCATCTCCAGCGCGTTCGTGCATCGCCCCGAGGTGATCGTCGTGGATGAGCCGATGGTGGGGCTCGACCCCAAGGCGGCGCGCACCCTCAAGGATCTCTTTCGTGAGTACACGCGGCGGGGGCACACCATCATGATGAGCACCCACACGCTGGAGGTCGCGGAGACGCTGTGCGATCGCGTGGCGATCATCGCGAAGG
>JACMOE010000029.1 GCA_014378185.1 Gemmatimonadaceae bacterium
ATGTCCGTCGTCGAACCCACCTGCGCGCGAGCGCGCGGCGCTGTGGCACACAGGACGGCTATCACGAACAGCGTATATCGGAGCAGTGCAGGAATGCGCATGTGTTTCATGGGTGATACAAGGGACGAGGGCGTGAAGCAGGCACGCACAGACAGCTCAGTCGACTATACTACCCGTCGTCAGGGTCGAACTGTTGGTCGTCGCTTGCAACGTGTTGCCGCGCAGCGCATCGGATGAGGGCAGCACGGCGACGGCAATGGCATCGCGCACCGCACCGAACATGTCGAGCGACGCCTGCCTCACGATGCGCGCCACCGCGCCGATTACCGCTCCCACGACGCGCGCCGGGTCCAGACTCGGTCCGTCCCCGTCCGGATACAGGGACTGGAGGATCAACGATCGCAGCGACAGCGCGATGGGCGTGGCGAACTCCAGCGCATTGAAATGCTCGTCGTAGTGCGTGCCGAGTCCTTCGATGAGCGACGCGGTGCGCGCAAAGTAGACGAGCTGGCTTGGCAGCACGATCGGCCAGTCGTAGAGCTCGGCGAGCACCTCGTTTGCGAGGAGCTCGACGCGCTCGCGAGTGGTATTCCGCTGGTGCGCCACCGACAGCAGGGTTTCCGCAAGACGGCGGATCACGGCCCTGTCGGCGCCCGCGGTCACGAGGCCGAGCTGGTGAAAGCTCTCTGCGAGCGCGTCAGGATCCTTGCGAATAGCCGCGAAGATGGCCGCGACGAGCTCGCGCCGCAGCGCGAGCGGCACCCGCACCACCATGCCGAAGTCGAGCAGAATGATCCGTCCATCCGGCGCCACGTGCATGTTGCCGGGGTGGGGATCTGCGTGGAAGAGTCCGTGCACGAGCATCATGCGCGCATAGAGTTCCATCACCTGCTGCACCAGGCGGTCCGGCTTTACGCGACCCTCCGCCACCCACGCATCCAGCCGGTCGATGCGCAGGCCCTCGCAGTACTCGAGCACCAGTGCGCGCTGACGCACCATCGACACGACCACGCGCGGAATCCAGAGGTTGCGTGCGCCGGCGAAGTTTGCGCCAATCGCCACGGCATGGGCCGCCTCCATGCGGAAGTCCATCTCCTCGGCGACACGGACGGCGAATTCATCGATCACCACGCGCGTCCCGATCA
Organism: Gemmatimonadaceae bacterium; assembly: GCA_014378185.1. Taxonomy (GTDB): domain Bacteria; phylum Gemmatimonadota; class Gemmatimonadetes; order Gemmatimonadales; family Gemmatimonadaceae; genus AG11. The sequence continues at coordinate 1,146 of JACMOE010000029.1, forward strand.
CGTGCGGATTGGGCCACCAGCGTTCCACCGTCGCAACGATACGCTTGGCCGCCGCAACGTCAGCGGCCACGAGTGCCTCGACGCCGGGCCGCAGCACCTTCACGACAACTTCCTCGCCCTCATGGCGGGCGCGGTGCACCTGCCCCAGTGAGGCGGCCGCGAGCGGCACCCGGTCGAAGCGCTCGAAGAGTTCGTGGGGCGGCGCGCCATACTCCTCCAGGATGATGCGCTCCACCTCGGCCACCGGCACGGTGGGCACCTGATCCGTGAGTGTCGTGAGCCGCTTCGCGTATACCGGCGCGAGCAGGTCGGACCGGCCCGCGAATATCTGCGCCATCTTCACGAACGTGGGCCCCAATGCGGCCAGCGCGCGCACGAGGCGGTCCGCGCGCCGCGCGTGGTCCGCCGCCGAGCGCCGCGCGGGGGCGCCGAAGAAGAACCACCGCCGGTAGTCGCGCCAGAACGCGAGCGCGAGCGGCAGCAGCCGGTAAAGAATGAGGAACAGCCGCATGATCGGGCGCGCTAGCGAGCGCGCATCGTCGCTGGATCGATCAACTGCGCGCGACACCATGCTTCGTACGCTTGCGGCATGATCTCGGACGGCGTGATCTCGCTCCGCCCACCCCAGAACACGTTGGTGTACGTCACCGGAATGCCCACCGAGGCGAGATGGAGGTCGATGGCATCCTTGTGCGCCAATACCGTCTCCTTCTCCGTGCCGTGCGCGACCGCCATGATGTTCACGTCGGCAAACTCCGGCCCGCCCTCGCGCCAGTAGGCATGCGTGAGGATGTGATGCCGGCCCACCTCCCGACCCGCCTCGATTTCCCGCCCGGCCGGCACACGCCAATGAAAGAGCGCGTTGTACCGGGTGACGCGAGTGCCCGTGGACGACGGCTTCACATGTTCGAGGAAGGTGGAGAACCGGCCGATCACGCCCCGTGTCGCCAGACCCCGCGCCACTTCGAGGAACTCCTCGTACAACACGCCCGCTTCCTCGGCACGCCCGCGCCACGGCTCGACACAGAGTTCATCGACCGTGAACTCGCGCTTGAGGGGGCCGAGGATGCGCCACTCCAGGGGAGACAGCTCCACGATGTTGGTGTCCATCACCGCGCCTGGCTCGTCGGTGCGGCTGCCGGGCTCCATTCCCTTGCGGCGCACATGGCCCACACCGAGCGCGAAGAGCCGCTTCGCCGGCATGATGCGAAAGGCGGTTGCGCCAATCCGCGCAGCGAGCAACTCGCAATGCCGCTGCATCGAGAAACCCTGCGGCACCTTGAGCGTCGTCCACAACCGGTACACCGAGCCACGTGTCTCGGCATCCGTGGAGCGAATC
>JACMOE010000299.1 GCA_014378185.1 Gemmatimonadaceae bacterium
TCGCCAAGTGGTATGTGCTCAAGGCTGCGCTCCAGGCGCCGCAGCCGCAGACGCTGCTGGCCGTTGTGCTGGTGCTGACGACGGTCATCTCAGCCGGCTATTACCTCTACATCATCATGGTGATGTTCATGCGCCCACGGCGCGAGGATGCGCCAGCCGTACCTGCGACACCGGCCTGGACGCGGTTCGTCATGGTCGCCTCGGCCGCCACGATCCTGATTCTCGGCCTGCTACCTGATCTCGCGGTGCGCTATGCGGCGGCCGGGACGCCTCGGCTGTCGGCTCCGTCGGACATGACCGGCGTCGCGCCATCTCCACCCGCCCCCTCGTTCCGCTGAACCGCGAGGGGCCGCCGTCGCGGGCCCGTTGTCTTTCGCCATCTCGCATGAGCATAGCAGCCGGAATCTTTCGTCAGTACGACGTGCGTGGTGTCGTGGATGCCGACCTCACCATCGAGGCAGCGCATGCCATCGGCGGTGCCTACGCTGCGCTCATGCGCGAGCGAGGGGTGTCCGGTGAAGTCGCGATCGGCCGAGACAACCGCCCTAGCGGCGACAAGTTGCGCGACGCGCTGGTGGACGGCCTGTCGTCCGCCGGGGTCAGCGTCGTGGACATCGGGGTCGTCCCCACGCCCGTGCTGTACTGGAGCCTTCATCACCTCGACGTGATCGGCGGCATCCAGATCACGGGGTCGCACAATCCTCCCGAGTACAACGGCTTCAAGCTCTGCTTCGGAACGGAGTCGCTGCACGGTCACGATCTCCAGCACCTGCACGCCCTCATTCGGTCTGGCGCAGCGCCAGTGGGAGAGGGACAGGTTCGGCACGAGGCGCTGATCGACCGGTACGTTGCGGACGTCGTCGCGCGCACGGGACCGCTCGCGCGCGACATGAAGATCGTATACGACTGCGGCAACGGCGCCGGTGCGCTCGTCGCACCGCAGCTCATGCGGGCACTCGGTCTCGATGCCATTGGGCTGTTCACCGAGAGCGACGGGACATTCCCCAACCATCATCCCGACCCGACGGTCTCCGAAAACCTGCAGGACCTCATTGCCGCGGTGAAGCGGGAAGGCGCCGAGATGGGCATCGCCTTCGACGGGGATGCAGACCGCATCGGTCTCGTCGATGACGAAGGACGCATCATCTGGGGCGACCACATCCTCATCCTGTATGCGCGCGATGTGCTGGCGCGCACGGGCCTCGGCCAGCCCATCATCTTCGACGTGAAGTGCAGCCAGGCCCTCACGGACGAGATCACGCGGGCCGGAGGACGCGCCGTGATGTGGAAGACGGGGCATTCCCTCATCAAGGACAAGATGAAGGAGGAGCGCGCGCCCCTGGCCGGCGAGATGTCGGGTCACATGTTCTTCAGCGAAGGGTTCTACGGGCACGATGATGCGCTCTATGGCGCGGCCCGCCTGCTGCGCATCGTCGCGGCATCAGGGCGCACGGTGCGCGAACTGCTTGCCGACGTGCCGCCGTTCGTCACCACGCCGGAGATTCGCGTCGAATGTGGCGACGAGCGCAAGTTCGAGCTGGTGGAGCGCGCCGTCGCCCACTTTCGCGCGCGCCATGACGTGATCGACGTGGACGGGGTGCGCGTGCTCTTCGGCGACGGCTGGGGGCTCATCCGCGCGTCCAACACGCAGCCCATTCTCGTCACCCGCTACGAAGCCCGTTCCGCCGAGCGACTCGCCGTCATCCGCAACGAGATGGAGAGCTGGATTCGCGCGCAGGGCGTCACCGTTTGACGTGACCGGGCGCCGTGTGCTGGGGGGAGCGCTCGCCATCACCGCGCTGGTGCTCGTCGTCGGGCGGTGGACGGCTGGCCTGTACACCGAGTACCACTGGTACGCGTCGCTCGGCGCACTCGACGTGTGGCGCGCCCGCATGTCCACCATGCTGGCACTTGGCACCGTGTCCTTTGCAGCCGCCGCGCTGTTCGCGTTCATCAATTTCTTCGCGGTGCGCCGCTCTGTGGTTTCGCTCGTCCTGCCCAGACGCCTCGCGAACATCGAGATCGGGGAACAGGTCCCCGGCCACCTCCTGCTCGGGGCGGTCGTGCTCCTGTCCGTGATGGTGGGCGCGCTGCTCGTTGCGCCGCTGGATGGCTGGCACGAGGCGCTCCTTGCCTTCGTGGGCAAGCCGTTTTCCGAGGTGGACCCCTACTTTGGCGCCGACCTCGGATTTTTCGTGTACTGGCTTCCCTTCGAGACGGCTATCCACCTGTGGGCGGTCATCGTGCTCACCAGCGTCACGGGCCTCGTTGTGCTGCTCTATGCGCTGACGCCCAGCCTGCGATGGGAGCGCGGTACCCTGTTCGTGTCGGCGTACGTCCGGCGTCACTTCATCATGCTGGGCGCCGTGTTGCTGCTCGTGCTGGCGTGGAGCTACCGTCTGGGCATGTACCGCGAACTCGCGTTTGGTGGAGGCGCAGCGGGAGTGTTCACGAGTACGGATCATCGGCTCATCCCCGTGATGTTGCTGCTGTCCGTCTACACCGTGTGCGCCGCCCTTGTGGTGGGATGGGCCGGCTGGACGGGACAGATTCGATTGGCGTTCGCCGCCGTCACCACGGTGCTCCTGTTTTCGCTGGGCAGCCGCACCATCGCGCCGCTCGTGATGCGCCGCTCCATCGATCCCGCGTCGAACCGGGTTCGCGAGTCGCCGTATATCGCCACGCGCCTCAACTTTACGCGTCGCGCGTATGGCGTGGATCGCATGCGTGCCGAGTTGCTCGGCGCGGGATTCGCCACCGCGGACGAAGCGGCATCTCGTCTCGCGATATGGGACGGCGCAACGCTGGCACGCGCGGTCGAGCGATTGCCGCGCGTGCGCGCGATGGGCGTTCGCGCCGCGTGGCAGGCGAACGCGGGTACTCTATCGGCGATGCTCGTCGAGCGCGTCAGCGACGCAGCGGGAGGGTCGCACGACGCATGGAGCCTCGCCAGGTACGAGGCATCGCGCGCCGATGAGCGCGGATCGCCTCGACGCGTGGCCGACGGGGCACCCGGTGGCGACGTGCTGCTGGCCAGCGAACCCGCAGCCTTCGACTCGGCGCCCAGCTATACCGTGATGTCGGATTCGCTGCGCCAGCTCGCGGGCGTGGAACTGGTGTCCACGCGCTCGCGATTCATGTATGCCTGGAGCCTGCAGAACTTTCGCCTGCTGTTCGGTGACCTTCCCGCGAACCAGCCGGTGATCGTGCAGCGCCGCGCAATCCGCGAGCGCCTCCACGCCCTCGCGCCGTTCTTCGAGCAGGGCAGCGAGATCGTTCCGGTCGTCACCGGCGACACGTTGTACTGGGCCGTCGAGTTGTATGCGACGTCGGCGAGCTATCCCCTCTCCCAGCGATTCACCGTGCTCGGTGAGGAACGGAGCTACATGCAGCATGCGGCAACCGCGCTGGTCCATGCAGCATCCGGCCGCGTGCTCTTCATCGTCACCACGTCGCCGGACCCCGTGACGCTCAGCTGGATGGCGCGGTTCCCGGGTCTGCTCAAGGCCGCCGCCTCGCTGTCGCCGGCGCTCCGCGCCCAGCTGCCACCCGTCACGGACGGAGCGCGAACGCAGGCACTGGCCTTTGCCGCCGCCGGATTTCGTGGCGACAGCCTTGAAGTGAAGCACTTCGCCACGCCGGACGGTGCGGACTCCTCTGCGAGCGCGCACGAACCGACATATGCGTTGTTGCCCACGCTCGGAGGCGTCGCGTCGCTGTGGCCGCTGCTCGACTCCACCGAGCGCGTGCGTGGGATGGTGGCCGCGATTGGCGGATCCGCTCGAGTCACGGCCTGGCTGCCTGTCGCGAGCGACGGCAGGCGCTGGGGCGCCGTAGTGGACCTGCTGCGCATCGCCGATTCCGCGCAGTCTGTGGCGGGTGTCGTGCGATCGCCGCTCCGCGTCGCTCCGCTGCTGGATCGGGCGCTGTACGTCCAGCCCATCTACCAGTGGCGTGCAGGGACGACGCCAGTCCTGTCGCGTGTCGCAGCGTCCGTCCACGACACGGCGCGCGTCGGGAATTCCCTCGCCGCCGCACTCGGCACCGCGGCCGCGGTACGAACGTCCGGCGCGAGTGCGCCACCGGCCCTCCGCCCACGGGCCGACAGCCTCTACCGGGTAATGCGCGATGCCCTCGGTCGGGGTGATTGGGCTGCGTTCGGGCGCGCCTTCGATGCCCTGGGTATCGCCCTGCGGGAGGCGACTCCATGAGCTTGCCCGGCGCACGAGCGAGGCCTAGCTTGCCTCGGCTATGCAGATGCACGCAACCAGAGCGCAAACCGCCGTGGTAGCACTGGGCGGAAACGCGCTGGCTCCAGCCGGCGAGCGCAGCAGCATCCACGATCAATTTCGTCATGCGCGCGAGAGTCTCGGCCCAATCGTCGACCTTGCGCACGACGGCTGGAATGTGTGCGTCGTCCACGGCAATGGTCCACAAGTGGGCGACGAGCTGGTGCGCAATGAAAGCGCGCGCCAGGAGGCCAGTCCGTTACCGCTCGGCGTGCTGGTGGCGGCGACGGCGGGCTGGATCGGATACATGGTGCAACAATCGATCGAGAATGCGTTGCGGCGCGCGGACTCCATTCGCGACGTGGCGACCATCATCACGCAGGTGGAGGTGCGCGCAGACGATCCTGCGTTGAGCAATCCGACCAAGTTCATCGGGCAGGCACTCCTGGAGGAGCGCGCCGACGAACTCCGGCGCGAGGGACACATCGTCAAGCTGGATGGACGGGGCAACCTGCGCCGTGTCGTAGGCAGTCCCGCACCACAGGCGATCCATGAGCTCAGCATCATCAGGGGGCTCGTCGAGCAGGGCACCATCGTCATTGCGTGCGGGGGCGGTGGGGCACCCATCTACGACGATCCCGTGAAGGGATGGGAAGGCATTGATGCAGTCGTGGACAAGGATCTGGCGGCCGCGGTGCTCGCGCGGGATCTCGGTGCATCGCTCTTGTTGATTCTCACGGATGTGGATGCGGTGTACGCCGACTGGGGCACACCGGAGCAACGGCCGCTTGCCCGCCTCTCGGCGGACGAGGCGGAGCGGATGGACCGCGCGGGAGCATTTGGGGAAGGCAGCATGGCGCCGAAGATCCGGGCGGCAATCGATTTCGCGCGACGCACCGGTGGCCGCGCGATCATCACGGAACTCAGTCGCGGCCGCGAAGCGGTGCGGGGCGAGGCAGGGACGACCATCACAGCGGAGAAGGCGTGAACATCCACGAGTATCAGGCGAAGGACATCCTGCGCGCCGAGGGCGTGCCCATTCCGGCCGGCGAGGTTGCGACCACGCCCGAGCAGGCCGAAGCGATTGCCACCCGCATCGGCGGCATGGTCGTCGTGAAGGCACAGGTACATACCGGCGGCCGTGGCAAGGCCGGTGGCGTGAAGCTCGCCAAGAGTCCCTCGGAGGCCCGCGAGATAGCAAGCAGGATCCTGGGCATGACCATCAATGGATTGACGGTCTACAAGGTGCTCGTCACGGCCGCCGCGGACATCGCGAGCGAAGCGTACGTCGGCATCATTCTCGATCGCGCCACACGCAAGCCGGTGTTCATGGTGAGTCCGGCCGGCGGTATCGACATCGAGGAAGTGGCGGCGAAGACCCCCGAGAAGATACTCAAGCTGCCCATCGATACCCGCTATGGCCTGCAGCCGTACCAGGCGTCCGAGCTGGGATTCTTCCTTTTCGACGACGTCAAGAAGGTGCGGGCCGCCTCGAAGATCATGATGTCGCTCTACCAGGCCTTCATGAAGAGCGACGCCTCGCTCGCGGAAATCAATCCGCTCGTCGTCACGCCATCGGGCGAGGTGCTCGCGCTCGACGCGAAGATCTCCGTGGACGACAATGCCCTGGATCGCCACCCCGACCTTGCCGCACTGCGCGACGAGACGGCCGAGGAGCCGAGCGAAGTCGATGCGCGCAACTCCAACCTCACGTTCATCAAGCTCGACGGGAACGTGGGCTGTGTGGTGAACGGCGCTGGCCTCGCCATGGCGACCATGGACCTGGTGAAGTACTACGGCGGCGAGCCGGCCAACTTCCTCGACATCGGCGGGTCGTCCAATCCCGAAAAGGTGGTGAAGGCGCCCCGCATCATCACCGGCGACAGCAGTGTGAAGGTCATCCTGTTCAATATCTTCGGCGGCATCACCCGCACGGATGACGTCGCGAACGGCATCGTGACGGCGACGAAGGCGAATCCACTGAAGATTCCCATTGTCATCCGCCTCACCGGCACCAATGAAGAAATCGCCATGAAGATTCTCACCGACAACGGCTTCAGCGCCTCGTCCGACATGGACGAAGCCGTGCAGAAGGCCGTGGCGCTCGCGAAGGGAGGAAAGGCCGCGTGAGCATCTTCATCGACAACGCCACCACGCTCCTGGTGCAGGGCATCACCGGCCGCGACGGCGGGTTCCACACGCGCCAGATGATCGAGTATGGCACGAAGGTCGTGGGCGGTGTGACCCCGGGTAAGGGCGGCCAGAAGTTCGACGAGACGGTGCCCGTGTTCAACACTGTGCATGAGGCCGTGAAGGCCACCGGTGCCAATACCACCGTCATCTACGTGCCGCCGATGTTCGCTGCGGACGCCATGATGGAGGCGGCGGACGCCGGCATCAAGTTCATCGTGTGCATCACGGAGGGCGTGCCGGTGCTGGACATGACGCGCGTCTACCCGTTCGTGAAGGAAAAGGGCGCGCGGTTGCTGGGTCCCAACTGTCCAGGGCTCATCACACCTGGGCAGAGCAAGGTGGGCATCATTCCCGGACGCATCTGCACACCGGGCAATATCGGCGTCGTGAGTCGTTCGGGCACTCTCACGTACGAGGTGGTGTACCAGCTCACGCGCGCCGGCATGGGGCAGAGCACCTGCGTGGGCATCGGCGGCGACCCGATCAACGGCACGAACTTCATCGACTGCCTCGAGGCCTTCGAGAAGGATCCGCATACGAAGGCCGTGGCGATGATGGGGGAGATCGGCGGCACGGACGAGCAGGAGGCCGCCGAGTTCGTGGCGAAGCACATGACCAAGCCGGTCGTGGGCTTCATCGCTGGGCAGACCGCACCACCGGGTCGCCGGATGGGGCATGCCGGTGCGATCATCTCCGGATCCGCGGGCACGGCAGCCGAGAAGCTCGAGTCGTTCGAGAAGGCGGGCATGGGTATCGCGCGGCGGCCCATCGACTTCGTGGCGGAACTCAAGGCGCGCATGTGAGACAGGCGTCGTGAGGCTGCGCGATTTTCTCGCGCCGGAGCGCACCATCGCTCCGCTTGGCGCGCGGTCGCTCCAGGATGCGTCGCTCCAGCTATTGGAGCGGCTCACGGTTGCGCATGGCGTGATCGATGGCGTGAAGCTCGCGCGCCGCGTCCAGGAGGCCCAGGCAGAGGATGTGGTGGCCATGGGCGACCGCGCGTTCCTGCTCCACTATCGCACCAACGCCGTGGGTCAGTTGCTGGTGGGGCTCGGCGTCGCGGCGGCGCCGCTCTGCTTTCGGCCAACGGACGGCGAGGAACGGTGCGCGCGCGTGGTGTTGCTCATCGTCACGCCGCCGCGGCACGCAGCGCGATATCTTCAGGTGGTGGGGGCGTTCGCGCGTCTGCTGCGGAAGCCGGAGGTACTGGCGGCGATTCACGATGCGCCGGATGCCGCCAGTCTCGTGGAGCTGGAGAGCTTTACCGGGTATCAACTGCCGGAGCAGCTGACCGTGCGCGACGTGATGAGTGATCGTCCCGTGACCGTGCATGCCGACGCCGCACTCACGGACGCCGCCCGCACGCTGGTGCGAATCGGATTGGGAGCGCTGCCGGTGGTGGACGAGGAGCACCGGGTGCTGGGCATGGTGAGCGAGCGGGAAGTGATCCGGCACCTGCTCACGATGCAGGCCTTCACCGGTCCGGATGCACGTGTCGCCACGCCTCCGTCCCTGGGCGGAAAGACAGTGCGGGACGTGATGACGCGGCAGGTCTTGTGTGTCGCGCCAGAGCAGCCGCTGGCAGAGGTGGCGGCGCTGATGAGTAACAGGGATGTAGATCGGGTCCCCGTGGTGCGGGACGGCCGGCTGGTCGGCTTTCTCACGCGAGGCGACATCGTTCGTAAATTGATTGGATCATGACGGGGCACCGCAGGTGCGCACATTCCACGGAGCAGACTGATGGCTGGCAATTACACCCTCACGATCATCAAGCCCGACGCCTTCGGCGCTGGCAAGGCGGGAAAGATCATCGCCCTTCTCGAGGAGAAGGGTTTCCGCA